>JAKMGR010000526.1 GCA_022424805.1 Verrucomicrobiales bacterium | reverse complement strand
CTCGTTCACTTGCTGTGATCGGGCGAACAAGGATGACTCCCTCACCGGGAGCAAAACTTGCACTCGAAGTGCTCCGCGATGCTCCCGATGGAAAAGATCCTCACGGCATCTTCAACGCATTTCTCGCCACCAAGCAGGGACCGGGCGCTCTTGCAGGTGCCCTCAAAGGACAAACGCTTCCGCAGGCGATTGCCCTGGCCGGAATGCAAAAAGCCAGCAGCGCAGCAACCAAACCGCGGGGCCTCGTCAAGGCTCTGCAGGCGGCGGGCGAAATCAAACCAATGAAGACCGCTCTCACGCCCGCCGAGATGGAATCGATGATGCAGCGGGTCGCGGAGAAAGGCAATCCACACAAAGGCGAAGAGATCTATCGGCGTGCCCAGTTGCAGTGTATCGTCTGTCATGCGATCGGCGGAGCAGGAGGCGTGATAGGGCCGGATCTGGTCAGTATTGGTTCGAGTGCTCCCGTCGATTACCTCGTCGATTCCCTCCTGCAGCCCAGCGTAAAGATCAAGGAAGGCTACCACACCACGCTCGTCACTCTGAAGAACGGCCAGGCCTTTGCGGGAGCCATTGCTCGCGAAGACGCTAACGAGATCGTGATTCGCGATGCTATCGGCAATGAAAACCGTATTGCTAAGGCTGAGGTTGCCAGCAACCAGATCAGCCCAGTTTCCCTCATGCCTCCCGGACTCACCGCAAGTCTGCGCGAGGACGAGTTCGTTGATCTCGTGCGTTTTCTTTCTGAACTCGGAAAAGATGGGGATTTCAAAACCCCGTCGAATCGATTCGTCCGCCAGTGGCAGATGCTGAGCCCACACGAGCGAATCCGTGACGACATCGGCCACTATGGGCGTAAGATCTTTGCTGAGGATTTCGATGGCTACGTCTGGCTGCCTCTCTACTCGATGGTATCAGGTGAGCTACCTGCTGTTGAGGCGCTCGACGTCGTAGGTCGCGGCCGCAACCGATACGCTGTTACCCGCACTTTTCTCGACACAAAAAAGCCAGGAACGGTCAAGCTGAAGATCACCGGCAAGCTCGCTGATCTGGACCTGTTTCACGGGGGAAAAGAAATCAAGCTTCCAGAAAACGGCACCGAAGCTATTATTGATTTACACATCAAGAAGGCGGGACCGCAAAAACTTACCCTGGTCGGGCTGAAAGCCTACGGTCTCGATCGTTATGCCGTGGAACTGCTCGATGACGCCTCCGTGGTTGATTTTATCGCGATCAAAGACTTTCAATAATACCAGGCCTCATTCTTTCATGAAAAAATCACTCATCCTCCCCTGCCTGCTCGTCATCGCGACGTCGGCAACAATCTATGCCCAGCAAAAGGGTAAGAAAAAAGCTCCACTCTCTCTGAAATGGGAGGTGAAGCAACTGCACAAGGATAACAACGAAGGCGCCGCGGTGGGCGACATCAATGGTGACGGCAAGCTCGACGTGACCGCGGGTGAGTATTGGTATCCAGCTCCCGACTTCCCCCAGAAGCCCGTTCGCAAGATCCTTCCCTTCGGAGCCGACTACATGCAGAACAATGCCGAGCATCTCTACGATATGGACGGCGACGGCGATCTGGATATCATTGGAGGCCAGTTCACTCTCTCCATCGTCAACTGGTTTGAGAACCCCGGCGAAGGCAACTACGACAGGGCCGAAGGCTGGAAAGTTCATCAACTCATTGATACGGGGACGACGCACAACGAAGCCGTTTTCTTCCACGATATCGATGGAGACGGTACGCCCGAGTGGCTGGAAAACTCCTGGAATAAGGATAACCCCATGCAGATCATCCGTCTCGTTCGCGGCGACGACGGTAAAGTAACGACGACGAAGCACGTCGTATCCGAGAGCGGCAATGGACATGGAATGGGATTCGGTGACATAAACGGCGACGGAAAAGAGGACATTATTTTCTATGGCGGATGGTATGAGTGCCCTGCCGATGGCCCCTATTCCGGCACCTGGGAATGGCACAAGGATTTCGTTCTCCCACACGCCAGCTGCCCCATCCTTGTTGTTGACCTGAATAGCGATGGACGTAACGACATCATCTGGGCTGACGGTCACAACTACGGGCTCTACTGGCACGAGCAACTGGAGCCACAATCGGACGGCACGGTAGTCTGGCGTCAGCACCTCATAGATAAGAAGTTTTCCCAAGCCCACTGCCTCGCCTGGGCAGACATCGACAACGACGAGAAACCGGAACTCATCACCGGCAAACGCTACTACGCACACTCCGGAAAGGACCCTGGATCTGAGGATTCAATCACGGTGCAATACTACGATTGGAACCCCGATGGTCAGACCTGGAAGAAAAACATGATTTCCAACGCACCAGCTGGCGAAGGTCCCGGCATTGGATTGCAGATCCGCGTTCAGGATCTCGATGGCAACGGATGGAATGATATCGTCGTTCCAGGAAAGAGCGGAACGCACATTCTCTGGAATCAGGGCTGGACGAAGCCATCGTGATTTCCCATACTCGTTTTCACTATTTATGAGCGAAGAGGAGACATACCCGCACGATCCCAATGATCCACGGGAACCCATGCCCAAGCTTTTGCATTCCTTCTACGAGGGACGGGCTTTTGTCTCCTGCACCCGTTGCGGGGAGTCTCTTTCCGACTTTGAAGACGGCTATAGGATTTCCAAGAACTTCAAAGGAGATGAAGTCATCATCGAGTATGCACTCTGCATGCCCTGCCTCGTTGCAATGCTGGACGAAGCTTCCGATGAATCGAAAGAAAGCCTCGCGAAATTTCAGGAGGAACGGTTTCGAGATGTTTCAGGATTTGATGAGTGCTCCCTCTGTGACAAGAATTTCAGCGACGTCAAAGACGACGAATACGGCCTTGTTGGCGTCTGTCATGGTGACGACATGGTCGACAGCGCCATGATCTGCTTCGGCTGCATGGAGGACATGGCCGCCATTATGTCCGAAGAAACACGGAAGACCTGGGACAAATTCCGCGAAGAAAACTTCCCCGGCGTTCCCTCCGACTTCGAGCCTATGCCGACTCAACCTGCGCCGATGACGACCTGATATTTTCGCCGATCCTCACTTCAGCTTGGCCCGCAATGCCTCTCTCACAACCTCGGGCACAAAGCCGTCGATATCTCCGCCGAGCTTTGCGACCTCTTTCACGATGCGTGAACTCAGGTAGATATTCTCCTGACTTGGCATGAGAAACACCGTCTCGAGCGTTTCATCGAGACTCTGGTTCATGAGAGCCATCTGGAATTCATATTCAAAGTCAGAGATCGCCCGCAAGCCACGTAACACGACGTTTGCCGTCTCCTTTTGAACGTAGTCGACAAGCAAGCCCTCGAAGGACGTTACTTCGACGCTCTCGATATGTGAAGTAGCCTGCCGAATCAGATCAACGCGCTCCTCCGTCGAGAACAGTCCCATCTTGGATTCGTTCCTGGCAGAAGCTACGATTATTCGATCCCACAATTTCGCAGCACGCTCGATCACATCGAGGTGGCCATTGTGGATTGGATCAAAACTACCGGGATAAATGGCGATTTTCATAAAAACTTTCGGGAAATTCCCCTATCTGTAAGGCCAGTTTGAACCTATTTTTGTAAATTTTTCAAAGACATTCCGCTAAATCCCGCTACTATTTATCCCATGACAGTCCGCAAAGGTTTGATTTTTACCGCTTTCGTGACAGCCGCCATGGGTCTGACTTCCTGCGAAACGAATCCTGGAGATGGAGGTGGCGAGGTGATAGCTCCAGCCGAAGTGCCAAATAACAACTCTGGCCCCATCAACGCCTCCGGGTTCCTCAAGACGGACTACGCCCCGCTGAACAAGTGGCTTGATGAGCGATTCGAAGTCGACTACAAGCACATGACGCCTCAGCTGATTTTTGATCAGGTCCCACTGAACGACATTTTCTACGAAACCTTGAACCTTCCTTCCGGCGCACCGAGCTTTAACTTTTCCAGCTCCGACGTTTCTCGTCGTGAATTGCTGAAAGCGATCTCCCAACACTGGAAGCTGAAGATGTCATTCTCGGAGGATGCCTCCGGCAAACCAACTGCCGTCAAGGTGGAAGGCTGAGCGAAGCTTCGCCCCGAAGTCTCCACGTTGAACTCGGAACATCGAACGTTCAATGCATCTGGAGAACAGAGTCCTGACTCTGCTTTCTTTTCGGGTTCTTCACATTTCGTGATAGATCTCGCCCAGCACTTCTCCAAAGATTCGAAATCCGTCCCGCACGACTTCCTCCGGCTGGGTAAAGCTCACGCGCACGCACTGATGCGCATGGTCCCAGTCATCGGTATCGAGACCGAAAAAGAAGTACTCGCCGGGCACGACGACGACGCCAGCATCTTTCAATTTGCGGTATAATGCCCGACAACCTCCCGGCAATCCATCGAACCAGAACCAGAGAAAAAACGCTCCCTCACTCTCGTGGACGCGCCAGGGAATGTGCCGGGGCAGCAATTCATGCGCCATGGCAAGAGCACGCTCTGATCGCTGTTGGTAGTACGGTCGAACCACTTCCTCAGCAAGTTGCTTCACTTGCCCCGATTCGATGATGGGACGAGCCAAAGCCTGACCCACGTTGTTGTTCGCCAACCCGACGATCGCAGTCATCGAACGCACTTCATCAATGATTTCCTCGCGAGCAACCACAATTCCCGTGCGAGTCCCGGGGAGCCCAAGCTTGCTCAGGCTCATCGTCAGAATGATGTTATCGTCCCAGACCGGCTCTACATCGTGAAAGACCACACCGGGAAACGGCAGGCCGTAGGCGTTGTCGATAATCAGGGGGATGCCGTTCGCCTCGGCGATTTCACGAAGCTCGGCAACCTCGTGATTGGTAAGCAGATTGCTGCTCGGATTGGTCGGCCGGGAGACTGCGATCGCTCCATGCTCGGGTCCAACATTCAAATGTTCAAAATCGATTCGATATTTGAAACGATGGTCACGAGTAAACTCAATGAGAGGTTTCCGAGCATCGAACATCTCCCCCCCACTCACGCATTGGTCTCCGTAGCCGATGTATTCCGGCACGATTGGCAGGAGGATCTTTTTGCGCGAGCCGTCCGGCATCAGGCCGGCAAAACGGTTCAGGAGAAAAAAGAATGCGGTTTGTCCACCATTGGTGATCGCGACATGTTTCCGACTGAGGGCCCAGTCATACTCCTGATGGAGAAATCCAGCGATGGCATCCCGAAAGGCAGGACTCCCGGCGGGTTGATCGTAGTCCGCCATGACCCGATCAAATT
>JAKMGR010000508.1 GCA_022424805.1 Verrucomicrobiales bacterium | reverse complement strand
TGTTTATAGGCGTCGCGAACCTGATCAAAATGCACCACGCGAAACCCGGGGTCTTCCGCATCGGGGGAGTTGGTCAATGAAACCGTCATCGGCCCGATCGCACCAGCGACGTAGCGCTTCCTACCCGTATCACTACCGATCTCATCACACCATTTCCGGCACAACTTTGCGGACTCGACGTTGAGTTCCCAGGCGAGTTCTTTGAGAAATCCATTCTCACAGACTTCCCGCTGGAAGAATTCCGGATCCTTTCGTCCTATCCCCTTTTCCCTCGGGTCCTCCACGAAGAACTCACTTTGTGCGAGCGTCGTCGCCGAAAAGGTATTTGTCTCAATGATGTCCGATCCGGCTTCGAGAAAGCGTTTGTGAATATCACCGATCACGTCGGGCTTCGTGATCGAGAGTATGTCGCCGTTGTTCAGCAGGTCTTTCTCATTGTCGGAGAAACGGTCGCCGCGCGCATCTTTCTCTTCCAATCCGTAGCCACGGATCGTCGTTCCCATCGCTCCGTCGAGGACGAGAATTCGTTTTTTCAGTTCGGCGCGAATTTCTTTATCAAGATCGGACGGCATAGCACAAAGGAAACAAGGTAACGTGGATGAGGCAACCCTCTTAGATTATTGACCCAATAGATTCGAAGCAAAGTGAAGAAAGACGAAACAAAGTGAAGTCAGTCCAGTCTAACTATTTCCCGAGAAAAATTCTGACTCCACCATAGGCACCGAAACCAGCGGCTTCGAAACCGGAGGTCGTTTCGTAATCCAGATCGAAAGCATTTTCCAATCGTCCATAGAACTCTGCGTTTTCGCAAATCTGCACTCTCCCAAAAAATCGAGCGACGGTGTAGTCATCGACAAACACTCCCGGCGAATCGAGCCGTTCATAGGCACCACTGACCTCAACCCCGTTCGACCAATTATCACTCGTGAAAACAAGCCCGGTTGAAAGGGTATGCCTTGGTCGACGTGGGAGGCGATCCCCAGGGGTTCCACCAAAGCCTCCAAGGTAGACCCCGTCAGTCACGAGCGCATCAAGGTAAGTGTAGTTCGCATAGAAATCGAGACTGTCGCAGAGGGCTTGTCTGTATTCGATTTCCACCCCTTCCGTATCCGTGTCGACGATGGCAGGGTTGACGAAAGTCAACGAATCAACGTCGACGAGATTGTCGATGTCAGACTGAAAGTATGTGACGGAAACAGAACCCGTATCGTTGAAAATCGACTGGCTCACGCCCAACTCCCATGTCTGGCTTTCCTCCGGTGCAATGATCGTGGGATCAATACCTGGAGCGAGAAAGATGAAGTCCTGACCCGAGGGGGCCTTGTATCCTGTCGCGACTTTTCCGAAAATCGTCGTTCCTGTCGGCTCGATTTCTTTGCTCAGCTGCACGGTGTAGGTTCCTTTACTGTCGAAAGAATCGTGGTCGTCGTAACGAGCAGATCCGAGAAAATGGAATCCCGCAGGCAGTTCCTGGTCAATCTGGCCGTACATGCTGGAGTAGCCAAATTCGAAATCAGCCGGCAGATTAAACGGACCGGGAACCAAAGGCATCCGCTCGAAGGCCTGGTTGTAGTGTCCTCCGCCAATTGTGAGAGTCGTCTCTTCACTCGGACGGAAATTGACCCGCGCTTCGATTTCGTTCCCAGTCTGATTGAGCAAATTGTCGTTGAAAAGCGCGTCCCGAGTCGCTTCCAACTCATTTTCTGTGTAGCTGTAGAAAACCGAGAAGTCCCACTGGTCACGCTCGATGGTAAACCGAGGCGAAAGCAGCACGCCACTATTCCGGTTGAGCTGCATTTCCGGGAAAGTCGGGGAAAGAGAAGAGCCGGGAACTTCGAGATAGGACTCCTGCATGTGACCCAGAAAATCGAATTGCACTCCCTCTGCCAATTTCACGGCAACATTCCCGCGGAAAAATCCGTTTTCGAAATCGGAAAGCGATCTGTCGTTGGCCGTTTCCAAATGCCCGGCCTCCAAGACGACTCCAACGTTCCCTTCGCGAAACGTAGCTTTGGTCCCATTTCGAAACGTGGAAAACGATCCCCCCTCGACATAGGTCTCAAAGGTGTTTTTCTCGATGTAGCGGGCATCGGTGGACCGCAAATCGATAGCTCCGGCAATGGCATCCGATCCGTAGAGCGAACTGGAGGCCCCCTTCGTCAGTTGCACAGATTCCATCGTCGACACATCAAGAAATTCCAACTGATAGAGCCCAGCGAGACCCGGCGGTAGGCGACGACCATTCAGCAACACAACCGTGTGGTTGCTCTCCATGCCGCGGATGAAAAGCGAAGTCTGCCCGCCAGCCTGCCCGGCTTGAACCAGAGAGACTCCTGCGGATCGGAACAGAATATCTTCCACATCGTACTGCCGATACGTGCGAATCTCGGCTCCGGAAATTGTATCAACAGAAGGAAGTTCGCGCACCTGCCGCTCCTCCACGTTTTCGGGAACCGTTCGCATCACGATACTTGGCACGGCTTCAAATCGAACGGCTTCCTCACGAATTACAACCGAGCGCGAAGTCTGCGATTCTTCCACGACCGTCATATCCAGCGTCGCGACCAGATCGACGAGGGTAGTGGGAATACCTTCCTGCCCCATGAGAAACGAGCAGGATAGGGTAAGTGAGATAGTGAGAAATGAACGCATCAACAAATCTTGATTTATAGATGGGAGTTTAGCAGGTGCTGAGAATATGTAAATCTTTTCTGCAAAACTTTCTGCTGTATGACAAAACAAGCACTTGCGAACTCGGCTGAAATTCGTAAAATTATTCAAGCATCAGGAGTGGCTGCGCAAATAGCGTGGTCCGGCAACCTGGTTTGGAGAAGCCAAGGTGCCTTGATCGACTCGCAGATTTTCGCAATCACGAGTGGATCGATGTGCGGATGAAAGTCCGAACAGAATTTCTCCCGGGCGGACTCGCCGGTCGAATCCCCCAGTCCTGATGCGGTAACTGAAAACAATCGGAAACTGCATCAAGATAATGAACTACCAGGACATACTTACCGAAATCGGCAATGGTTCTGCTCTCACGGCGGAAAACACAGGCCAACGAATCGGCCAAGGCAAACTCTCCGCCCGTGGCAGCGGAGAAAACGAAGATCACCACCTCTGGAACAATCGCGGATCGTGGTGGTGCCATTTCACCCTGCACCGGCCTGACTACACCTCGGAGCGCATTCGCGTTTCGCTGCGAACGAAAAACATAGAAGAGGCCCGCGTTCGCCGGGATGAACTTTTTCACGCACTGAGCTGATGACAGTGAAGCCTTCTGACAAGTCAGCCGAAGGAGTCAGCGTTCTTGCGCTTCCAAAGAACTTTTCTTCTTGGCCGCTGGTGATGCGTCGCCGCTATTTAGCCCACGCATTGAATCCCGAATTGGCTAAGAAAAGCTACTCGCTTGCACCACCAAAAAGTATGGCTCTCTGGTCCTTTACCTCATCGATGAGTTCCTCGACTTCGCGGAGACGCTGTTGGCCAATCGACGATCCCAAATTACTCAGGTTGATGTAACGCTCGGCTGCTTCGAGAAGGTCCTCGGCCTTGTAGAAATAATCACGGGCATCAGGATGAACTTCGGTTCGAAGACGCGAGAGACCGAGCTCGTCATCTTCAAATCGGTTTTTGAGTTCGTTCAGATCTGTGCTGCCCCCGATGGAAAGATACGGTTTGATCCAGAGATCAATCGAGCTAACCGACTGACGAATCATGATTTCCGGCGATATGGGAGTCTTCCCGAAAGCGAGCATCGCCTTGGAAGAAAGGTGGTTCGGGTAGGCATCTACGATCGCCTGCAAGCGCTGTTGAACGTTCGGATTCTTAGCGAACTGCATCAGCGGCATGCTGTCGGATACTGCCTTCACCTCTGCGAATGCGGAAATCGCCTCTTCCAGGCCCAGCGCAACCCCACCGGTGCAGTGGGCAATCGCATCGTCAATAGTCGCGAAGGAAATCAACTCCATGGAAAAAAGAATCGCCAGATCTCCAGATTGCTGCAACTCACCGACGAGGTCGGGAACGACGGAGTCAGGTAGCAACAAGTAGAGTTTCCCGAGACTCTTCGCCTCCTTAATCGTTTCGAGAATACTGCCGCTCATTTTGGGAAGCAGCGTCACTTCGTCGAGTTCACCCGCGACTGCAAACTCGGGATTGAGATTCTTGTCCGCGAGAATGCTCTCGAGCAAAATCATCGTCGGCAGGACGCCACGGGTGCGG
>JAKMGR010000503.1 GCA_022424805.1 Verrucomicrobiales bacterium | reverse complement strand
ATGATGCGTTTTCCGCTGAGCATGAGATCACCAATGATGTCGAGAATCTTGTGGCGGGCAAATTCCTCCTTGTGACGGAGGGACTCTTTGCTCATCACGGAATCGCCCTTGATTACGATCGCGTTTTCGAGGCTGCCGCCTTTGATAAGTCCTTTCTCGAGAAGTGGCTCAACATCTTCGTAGAAAACGAAGGTCCGGGCGTCGGCGATTTCTTTTTCGTAGGTCTCCGGTGTCACTTCGGTGGAGTAAAACTGCGTCATGCGCCCATCGGGACCTACCTGGGTGCAGGAAACGCGGAAGCTTTTGTCCGGGACGATGGTGATGAGAGAGCCATTCTTCGTTTCTAGATGAATAGGCTCACGCACTTCGAAAATACTGAGAATGGCGTCCTGTTCTTCGATGCCTGCTTTTTTGATGCAATCGACGAATGGTGCCGCTGATCCGTCACCGATGGGCGGCTCGTTCGCATCCATCTCGATGATAGCATTGTCGACTCCCATTCCAACAAGCGCAGAGATGACGTGCTCGACCGTGTGCACTTTGACGGAGCCTTCCGCGAGAGTGGTAGCGCGCTCGACCGTCTGCACTTTGGACACGTGCGCATCGATGAATGGCTGATCGTCGAGATCAATGCGACGAAATTTGATCCCGTGATTGGCCGGTGCCGGCTTCATCGTAAGCGATACCTGCGCGCCAGTGTGGAGCGAAGTGCCTGTGATCGTAGCAGGAGAGGCTAGAGTTTTCTGTTTCGGAGCCGACATAATTTTCAGAGTTCCGGTAATTAGGAAGGGCAACTTCTAGCTCAAATAGGAGGATAGTCCAGTGGGAATGGGGAAGCTCATACTCCTACTCTTTTTCTTATTCTTAGTCCCCATTTTCAAAAAAGAGTAAGAAGAAAAGTAAGAATAAGAGTAACAATACTGGATCGACTTGCGCCTCTACACGCCCGAATTTTCGATCATCGACGAGAACGACGACTTTCTCCTTGTCGATAAGCCGCCGCATCTCATGGTGCATCCATCGGTTCCGGGAAATCCTCCGACTTTGCTGGACGGGTTGGAAGCCCTTTGCATCTATGAACTCGCCAACGGCGGGCAGCTTTCTCTCATCAATCGTCTCGATCGGGAGACAAGCGGGATTGTCCTCGTCGCCAAACACAAGAAAGCCGCTCGGACTTTAAGCAAAGCGATGGAGCGGCGGGAATATCGCAAGTCCTATCACGCTATTGTCTGGGGTTGGCCGGATGATGATGAATTTCTTGTCGATGGCCCGCTCCTGCGTCGGGGAGAGGTGGAGGAATCACCGATCTGGGTGAAGCAAATGGTGCATCCCGATGGAAAAGATTCACGGACTCGATTCCGCGTCGAGCAGCGTTTTGAAGAGACTGCTTCAAACGGCGAGCGCTTTTCGTTGCTTCAGTGTTTACCCGAAACGGGACGGATGCACCAGATTCGGGTTCATGCCCAGCACGCTGGGCATTCCATTGTCGGAGACAAAATATACGGTCCTGACGAGACCTGCTATCTGCGCTTTATTGAAACGGGCTGGACACCGGAATTGGAATCCGAACTGTTGATGAATCGTCAGGCCTTGCACGCTTCCGGCTTCGGCTGGGGGGAGCAGGAGTGGCAATGCGATTTGCCCGGCGATATGCAGAAATTTTTAGAAGGCTCTGCCGGGCGGAGTCCAACAGGGATGGATGAAGGACCTGACCCTTTTGAGTCCTCGACCTGACCCTGTTTGGAACCGCCCAGTCGGGTCTTGGCGTTTTCTCCAAAAGCAGTCTTCGGAAATCCCCGAATTTATCGGGTGCAAATGCTGAATGCTTGCTCTAGATTCCCGCCCTTTTGCGCGGGACCGGCCTGCGCTTTTTATCCAAGTTTTTCCGATCATGAATATTACTGTCGAACGCCTCCCCGAGTGCAAGGCTCGTCTCTCTGCCGAGATTCCAGCCGATACGGTTAAAGAGACTCGCGACTCGATTGTCCAGGCCTACGCCCAGC
>JAKMGR010000494.1 GCA_022424805.1 Verrucomicrobiales bacterium | reverse complement strand
GGCTGAAGCCGATGCCTTTTTTGGTTCTTTCGCCGTCGGGTATGGCGCAACATCCGGTGATTTTGGAATTGCCCGGGATGGCTACAACACCGCTTCGCAGGCAAACCACCAATACGACGTCTCGTCTTACTCGCTCACTCAACTTCAATCCAGGCAGATAGAATTGCTCAAACGAAGAACTGTCATCTTGGGAAAACTCAAATAGCAGCCCGATTTCATGAGTTGGTATTATCTCCAAGATGGCAAAGTAGAAGGCCCTGTCCCCGAAAAAGCTCTTGGGCAGCTTCTGGCTGATAGGATCGTCAGCAATTCAACACTTCTTTGCAAAGAAGGTTCCCAGGACTGGATTCCGCTTCAGAAATGCTTGCTTACGTTTCAGAGCACGAAGAGACCCAAAAGACTAACAGGGAAAGCGAAACTCTCGATTGCTTCCACCCTACTCATAGGCCTTACATTTGGAATTTGGCTCATTATCAGCCGTGCTGATCCACCTCAGACGGAAGATCCTTCCGTCGCCACACCAAAGCAATCAGATCCGGCACTGCCGAAGCAAGAAAAAGCAACAGCCAGCCAACTCTTCTTCGAGGGCTTGAAGCACTATGTTGGAGGACTCGATAATGTTCCGATCAACTACGGAAAAGCTGCCTCGCTCTTCGATCAAGCAGCCCGTCTTGGACACCCCCCTTCGCAGTTTCACCTGGGACAATGTTACCTTGAAGGGCGGGGAGTTGAACATGATATCGAAAAGTTCGCACTTTGGACTTTGCGGTCCGCAGAAGCCGGGCACGCCCCGGCTCAAAAATCCGCCGTCGCCATCTTCCTCCACGGAATGGGAGCAGAGCAAGACCGCGTCAGAGCTTACATGTGGGCCAATCTGGCCGCCTCAAGCCGCCACCAAGACATCGTTCCGGAAGCTAAATCTCTCCGAGAAAAAATCACACGCCTGCTAACGACAGATCAACTGAACAAAGCCCAGAAGTTGAGTTCATCGTGGCAACCTTCTCCTCCATACAAGGAATAGGTCCTACTGTCACCAAGCGGGGATCTAAGCCTCGCGGAGACCGTTCACGAAATTTCGAATCTGATCTAGCAGTTGATCCAAGGAATCAGCATCACTCTTCACCAGATCTTCGCAGAGACTCACCTCGATCCCCGGGGCCATCCGACAACGTCGCCATGTTTGCACCTGCCCACATTCACTGAGGTCAGACGAAAGCGCAATCTGCGGCGCGAAGGCCGAGATTCCAGAGAACAAGCCCTCACGCAGCTCCTGCGTGCTTCTATTTTTTACGATTTCGACAATCCGTTCGGCTGACACCTTCTCCAAGAGCAGACGGCGAACCAGAAGCGCCTGAACGAAGTGCTTCAGCCCATAGACGACACGGCGGCCATCACGCTCTCCGGGATCGATACATCCCAACGTCTGATAGTGTCGGAAACTTCTCTCCTTGAGAGTCATCCTCACCCGGGAATCAGGAGTCCGGACCAAGGGGCCTAGTTTTGACGCCACGCGATTCACTCGGGCCAGCAATTCCTCCATCGAGATCCCGCCTCCCCAGTCTCGAGCAAACATTCGCTCGAACGCCTTTTGAGCAGCTCGGGGAAAGGAACTTTCTGTTGCTGTCGATCTCACGCACTTAATCATGCAACTTTTTTTGCAGGTTTTGCAATATTTTCTTGCCAAGTCGTTTCGCAATCCATCCTATATGTCGTAATGGGAAATTGAACTCCTTTCCAATCACCTGCCGCTCCATGACCACAACTGATACGCCTCCTCTTCAAGAACTGCTTAAGGCCTTTTGCGCCTCTGATCTGGGAGACGGTGATGTGCATCAAGGAATCAACACCCTTTCCGTCATGGCAATCTCGTTGGCAAATCTCGCGCCTGATACCGGATCGGTGCTCGACCCTAAAGGGAGAGAGACTCGCCTTGGCACGAATCTATTTATCACAGGAGCAGCCAGTGCGGGTTCTGTCTCAGACGAAATCACCACGAAGATTGGCCTCTGTCAGAGGAACCTACATATCGCGCTCCAACGATACCAAGACTGGATCCGAAGAGAGCAAGGGAACCGCAAAGTCTCATCCCTCCCCCTAGGCGAAGTCACCACGGGGGCGGAGAACATTCTCGCGAATATCTTCCAAGGCGACGGACCGCTGTTTGGAACCGAGACTCAACAATGGGAACAAATTCTCACTCTGGATTCTACCGAGTGCTTTCCCGATTTCGTGAAGACCCCCAACTTCTTTTTCGTTGCCTCAAACCCTCAAAGTCTTGCCCATAAAGTGACCGCACTCCGTCCCGGGCATCCTCTCATCCACATCGGTCTTTCCCACCCGAGTGACTTCGCCAACTTTTCCGAACACGGAACCGCGCTAATTGAAGGACGATTTACCTCCCAAAAGGGAGAATCCGCCAAGTGCAATCTCCTCATGACCGATCCCCTGGAACTTCTCCGGGAATCGGCAAAGGCCCCGCATCAGCGGACCGCATGGCTCAAGCAATTCCTATGGTTGAGTGATGGGAACGCCGGTCCGGATGTCTCGTCTCTAGCCCCAGCACATGGCGATTCATCCTCGATACGAACGCGCTACAATTTCGCGCTCAATCGTGTTCTGGCAGAACGGCTCAGTCGGAAGCGGGAAGACCAAATGAGCATCGTTTTCGACACCCGGGCGAGTGTGATCCGCTTCAGAGCATTCTTAAAACAAATGGAGCCGCAGCTCCCCGGGATCATCGGGGCCTGCCGCAACCTCGTCAATTCCCTGGCATTCGGCTTGGGGGAGATGGCTCAGATCAACAAACAATTCTCAGTTTCCCCGGAAGCAGTCGAGGAACTCGCTATGTTGCTGGTGCGCCGCATGGCCAATACTCGCAGCACCATGCTTCATGACGGAGCGCTGAAGCAAAGACAGGCCCTCATCAGGCGCGTCTTCAACAAGCTCGCCAAGGGGGCATACAACACCCGCACCATCTACAAGGATCTCACTATCCGCGCTGACGAATGCCGCTCCTGCCTGACCTGGCTTGAGGACTCCGAACTCATTTACGAGTCAAACGGTAAGTGGCACCTCGCCAACAATGCCGAACTCTCCTTTTCCAACTCTCTTCAACCACTCCTCGAAGTCTAAACCATGAAATATCCACACCCACCCTCAGGTCTTTTCACGCCTCCCATAAAACTGACAGCACTCCTTGAGCAGCAGACCAAACATGCTCCCCTGCCCCTCGTTGCGAACTTTATCCATAAGTGTTCGCCCGACCCGTCAGTCAGGGTGAATCTGGTGACCCAATTTGTCCTGAGTATCTGGCAACTGGCCGGGGGAGATCTAAGCCCTCGTATCCCCTCCCTCATCA
>JAKMGR010000478.1 GCA_022424805.1 Verrucomicrobiales bacterium | reverse complement strand
GTTGACACGCTCTCCAAAGGATACCGCCACCGAACTTGTTTTGCTCAATCCATCATTCACGACCCGGAGGTTTTGATTCTCGATGAGCCCACTGATGGTCTCGACCCGAATCAAAAAAGCGAAATCCGCAATCTGATCCGTCGCATGGGCGAAACAAAAGCCATCATTTTCTCGACCCACATTCTCGAAGAGGTCGAAGCAGCATGCACCCGGGCCATCATCATTGACCGGGGCAAAGTCATCGCAGACGGAACTCCCGATGAGCTGAAAGGTAAATCAAGCAACGCAGGTTCCGTTCGTCTCTCCGCAAAAGGTCTCGCCGGATCCGGAATCGAAGCGGAACTGGGCAAACTTTCTGAAGCCCGCGAAGTAAAGGTGGAAGATTCTGACGAGGAAGGAATCACCGCTCGCATTCTGCCAGCAAAGGGCAAATCCGCTGAGCTAGGCGTGGCTGTCTCCAAGCTCTGCAAGGATAAGAACCTGACGGTGGAAGAGTTGCATATCGAAGAAGGACGCCTAGATGAGCTCTTCCGTGAAATTACGAAAACGGACGACCAAGATTGATATCTGATTTCCTGAATTTCTTTACTGACTTATTTCGAATCAAACCAATATGGATGCTCTCACCAAACTGATTCTGGAGTTCGCGATCCCTACGCTGATTGTTTCTGCAATTTTCTTGGCGATCCTTTTATTCCTACTTCCCCGCGAAGTGCGGACGATTTTCAAACGCGAACTGAAAAGCTACTTCACCTCGCCGATCGCCTACGTGCTGTTCGTTGTATTTCTCGGCATTTCCAGCACCCTGTCGTTTTTCTTTACCGGTGTTCTGGAAGGCGGGGAAGCCGATCTTTTCCTTCCTTATTTCCAATACCTCCCTTGGTATCTGGTCCTGATCGCTCCCGCGGTCGGCATGCGACTCTGGTCGGAGGAGCAACGCCTCGGCACAATGGAGCTTCTCCTGACAATGCCGCTCGCGCCCTGGCATGCGATTCTCGGAAAGTATCTCGCCGCCGCAGTTGTGCTCTTCGCGATGCTGGTTCTTTCCTTCCCCATTGTCTGGACGATCAACTACCTCGGCGATCCGGATAACGGAGTAATCATGGCGGGCTTCGTCGCGACTTTTCTCGTCGCCCTTTGCTTTCTCGCAGTTACTTCCGTCGTATCTGCGCTGACGCGAAGCCAACTCGTCGCGCTTCTCGTCTCGGTAGCGATCTGCCTCGTCCTCTGGCTCGGTGGATTGCCGAATGTCAGTGAACTACTGATGAACATGAAGGGTGGCTGGCTCATTTTCTGGCCGATCCTCAAGCTCATCCACATCGTCGGAGTGATGCCTCACTTCTCCGAGTTGGCCAAGGGCGTTCTCGGAATTCGCGACATCGTTTTCTTTCTCTCCTTTATCGCCACCTGTCTTTTCGCAACATCGGTTGCGATCCGCCTCAAGCGCGCCTAACCCAATTCTAACCTGTATCCGATCAACAAAATGAGTGAATCGAATCAGAATTCTTCCAAAGCAAATCAGCGCCGTAACACTGCCATCATTGGCTTGGTTGTGGTCTTCATCATCGCCCTGCTCGTCAATTTCCTCGTTGGGAAAATGAGTTTTCGGGCTGACCTTACAGAGTACAAAACGTACACGCTCTCCGACGGAACCGAGAACATCCTCGAGAAACTCGACACACCCGTGGAAGTTCGCTTTTACGTCACCGACGACGGCAAAGTGATGAGCCCAGGTGAGCGCACCCGTGTTCGTCGCGTCGAAGACATGCTCAACGAGTTTGTGCGAGCCGCTCCCGCAAAGGAAATCGAACTCACCAATGAAGATGGTGAATTCGTAACGCAAAAGGTCCGAATGCTCACGGTGGAAAAGCTCAACCCGGAGCCAAATACCGATGCAGAGGACTCTGCGATCATGGATGGCCTGCAGGCAGGCATGTCCGGGGAAACCAACAACGAAGTTTACTTCGGCATCTCCATTAAGTGCCTTGATCAAGCTGAGACGATCCCCTTCGTTCCGGCGCGTCCCGAGACGATGCTGGAGTATGATCTCGCTCGTG
>JAKMGR010000384.1 GCA_022424805.1 Verrucomicrobiales bacterium | reverse complement strand
TTTCTCCACCGAAGTAACGCAGGTTGGCGTCGACGAGACAGGGCAGAAACAATCACTTCCCAACGGGGAATTCTTTGTTAGCCTTCCTCTCCCCAATTTATGAGCAAATCGTCTCAATCGACCATTTCGGTCATTGGCTCTTTGAATATCGACTACTTTACCCGAGTCGAAACTCTGCCGGCTCCCGGTGAAACAATCGCCTGTCTCAGCCTCGAATTGTTCCACGGCGGCAAGGGCGCCAATCAAGCTATATCAGCGTCCCGGCAAGGCGCAAAAGTAAGATTTTTTGGTTCCATAGGCGACGACGCCGAGGGGCAGGAGTATCGCGAATCATTGGTTCAGGAAGGAATCGACCTCAGTTGCCTGCAGACCGCCAATTCACGGACTGGCGCAGCTTTCATCACAGTTGATGAATCGGGAGAAAACATGATCGTCGTTTCCGGAGGAGCGAACGAGGAACTGACGGAATCTGACATTCGGGAGAACCAGTCCAACCTTACCTCCTCCGATGCTGTGTTGGCCAATTTTGAAATTCCGATCCCGCCATTGATCGGTGCAGCGCGGATCGCGAATGAAGCAAATATCCCTCTAGTCATCAATCCTTCACCCTACGATCCTATTTTTCCATGGCAGGAGATTCAAACTGATTACCTGATTGTGAACGAAGGGGAAGCCATTGAAGTCCTCGAGTTCGATCCGCTCCAGGAAGAAATTTCCGTTGTTCGCCAGCGACTCACCGAAATCCGAGTTGAGCACCTCATCATCACCCGTGGCGGAAACGATACGATCGTTTATCCCCGAAGTGACGATCCTTTTCAAGTGGAGACGCTGCCCGTCCTTCCCATCGATACAGTGGGAGCTGGCGACGCGTTCGCGGGATGTTTCACCTGCCGAATCGCGGAGGGGGAATCGCTTGAGAATGCGATCCGAGCGGCCAATTGTGCTGGTGCATTGACCACGCTTGGCTCCGGCGCTCAGGATCCCATCCCGGACCGGGAAAAGGTGGAGCAACATCTCGAACATCTATCCAACTGATTCTCCCCAGCCCATGAGATTCATACCCCTTCTGATCCTAGCCATTCTTCCGAGCGGACTTTTTGCAGACAACTGGCCGCAATTCCGAGGACCGACCGGAGACGGAATCGCCACGGCGGAAAATGTCCCGCTCGACTTCGGCGAAGAGTCCAACATTGCGTGGAAGACGGATCTCCCAGGACGAGGCTGGTCTTCTCCCATTTTTGACGGCGAAGCATTCTGGCTCACTACCGCGATTGAGAAATTTCCAACGGAAGAAGAGCGAATCGAACTCTTCAAAAAGCAGGGAGTGGAAGAGAAGAAATTCAAACAACTGCAAGTCGCTTCATCGATTGAGCTCACCGTGCTCAAAGTCGACCCCAATTCCGGAGAGATCCTCCTGGAAAAGCCCCTGCAGTCTGTTCCAACCCCCGAAGCGATTCACTCACTCAACAGCTACGCTTCTCCGACTCCAGTCTTGAGTGGCGATCTCGTCATTGCCCATTTCGGATCTTTCGGCACCTACGCCTTGGATCGCAAAACAGAAAAAGTCGTCTGGGAACGAAAAATCAAGATCGATCACAGCGTCGGACCAGGCAGTTCCCCCTTCATCGCTGACGATCTGCTCATTCTCATCTGCGATGGGACCGATCAGCAATTTGTGATCGCTTTGCAAGTATCCACTGGCGAAACAGTGTGGAGAACCGACCGCCCTGCGATGCGAGCTCCCAAAGGCGACCAGAAAAAAGCCTACTGCACCCCCATTCTTATAAAGGACCAAGCCGGACGCGACCAACTCATCTGCATGGGCGCGCAGTGGTTGATCAGCTACGAGCCGAAGACTGGCAAGGAGTTCTGGCGTTTCGACCACGGGAGTGGATTCTCTGTTGTCCCCCGCCCTGTTTTCAGCGACAAACACCAGTTGGTATATATCTCAACCGGGTTTGGAAAACCGAAGCTCATGGCTATCCGCGTCGATGGATCGGGCGATATTACCAAACAGGATAAGGTCGCTTGGGAAGATCCCAAGCGAATCCCGGCCAAGCCAAGCCCGCTTTTAGTCGGAGACGAACTCTACCTGATTTCTGATGGAGGTGTTGGCTCCTGTTTCGACGCCGCGACTGGCACCCTGCACTGGAACGAACGGATCGACGGGAACTACTCCGCCTCTCCTCTCTTCGCCGATGGGAAAATCTACCTCGGCAATCAGGAAGGAACTGTCACCGTTTTTGCTCCGGAAAAGACCTATCGCGAGATGGCCAAAAACCAGATTGCAGGTTCGATCATGGCCTCTCCTGCCGCTCTCGACGGTGCGCTCATTCTGCGATCTGACACCGCACTTTACCGATTCGGTAAGTGAAAGGATCAATTCGATCCGATGTTTCGGAAATCCCGGTAAAAAAGAGCACCAAAATTTTCGTATTTTTTGAAACGAGACGTGACATTTTCGTGTCGAAACGATATATCTTATTGAATATCGAAGTATTCCGCTATCTATGAAATCCATTAAAACCTCACTGAAGACCCTCTCCGCCCTCTCTTTGGCGCTTTGTTTCTTCGCCTCTTCCGCTGAAGCCAGAACCTGGACCAGCACAGACGGAAAGCCTCTCCAGGCTATCTTCCTCGGAATCGAAGGTGATAGCTACAAGTTCAAAATGCCCAACGGCAAAGAGATTGCCGTCCCGAAGGAACGCTTTATCAAAGCCGATCAGGAAGCAGCTGAACGACTTAATCGCATTGGTGATGACTCCTACACCAAGGCTTCTGCTCGCAAAATTGATGCCCTGCTCGCCGCTGGATTGAAAAAAGAAGGCTTCTCCTCATTCAACGAGCCGCTTCCCGACGATCTCTTCGTTCGCCGAGTTTACCTCGACATCACTGGACGCATCCCGACCCGCGAAGAATTCAAGGAGTTTGCCGACAGCGCCCGCGCGGACAAGCGTGAAGCACTTATCGATGAACTGCTCCTCTCCCGCGGATTTGCTTCTCATATGTTTAACTACTTTGCTGACATGTATCGCCTCCACGCGAGCGACTTCAACAATGGAGTCCGCATGGACCCCTACGTTAACTGGTGGCGCGATCAACTTGAAGCTAATACACCCTACCATGAACTCATTCATGAGATGATCACGGCTGAGGGCAATGTCGGACAGAATCCAGCAGCTGGATTCCTGCTCCGCGACACCGGAATGGAGTTCGACGCATTTGCCAACTTCGGTCAGGTCATGCTCGGCATCGACGTTTCCTGTGCCCAGTGCCACGACCACCCCTTCGACGAGTGGACCCAGAGCGACTTCTACGAAATGGCCGCTTTCTTCGGAAATACACAACGTTCTCTCGGATATCGTCCCAGCTCAGCCATGATGGGCGGAGCTTCCATCGAAATGCCGAATGCTCCGGAAGGCTGGCGCAACCAGTTCATGAAGTGGGCTGAGAACACCAAGGGCATCGTTCCACGTGACCAGAACAGCAACGAGTTCCGCTTCTTTGTGGGTGCACTGGGCTGGAACGTCACCGACAACGAAGGACTCGAGACCATTCTTCCCCATGACTTCCGTGGAAGCGGCGGAAAACCAAACGAGGTTGCCAACCCGCGCACCCTCATCGGTGATGCCGCCAAGAAGGGCGGAAAAACTCGCCGCGAAGCGATTGCAGAATGGCTCATTGGTCCTAATAACCCGCGTTTCGCACTTGTCATTGCCAACCGCATGTGGGAGCGAGCCTTCGGACGCGCCCACCTAATTCCGGTCAACGATTTCAGTGATGACATGATCCGCGGATCAGCTCAGCCAGACGTGCTGAAGTTCATCACCAGCGAGATGAAGCGCGTCAATTACGACCTGCGAGAATTCATGCGCATTCTCTACAACACACGCGCTTACCAGTCGATTGCGACTGCGGAAGAGCCGGACTGGGCAGAGAAGTATTTCTTCGAGGGCCCGGTCCTTCGCCGCATGCGTGCTGAGCAGGCCTGGGATTCCATGATGGTTCTCGCACACGGATCCGAGATTGACGAAAAGCAGGGTCCGGACGGATCCTTTTACAAGAAGATCCTCAACATCGATTTCCAGACTGCATCCAATGATGACGTCTGGGAGCACTATGAAATGTGGCAAAGCGCCCGTGGCAGTCGCATGGGCATGGCGATGATTTCGGAAGAAGAGGGAGGCAGCATGTCCCCTACTATCTTCAGCGATTCCGAGCTTCGTGCCTCCGAGCTGCCTCAGCCCGCGCCAGCTGCATCCATGCTCGACACCTTCGGCCAGTCTGATCGCCGTATCACTGACGAACACAACTTCGACGGTTCCGTCCCACAGGTGCTTGCACTGATGAACGGAACCGTAACGACGCGCCTGACCGGTCTTTCCTCCAAGGTTGTCGACGATATGGAAGAATTTGATGGACCCGATGACAAAGTTCGCGGCATATTTCATACCCTGCTCAATCGCTTCCCCACCCGAGAGGAACTCGATCTTGGCATGGGGATGATCGAGGACTACGGCGACGATGGCATCAGCGACCTTGCCTGGGCACTCATGAACAGCCCTGAGTTTCTCTTCATTCAGTAATCCGACCACCGAAAGAAAATACCGCACCCAAAAACCATCCACCCTAACTAATCTATGGACCATATCGCAGAACTCGCCGGTAAAGATTCCCTCAGCCGTCGCTACTTCATGGAGATGTCAGCTAAGCTGTCTCTCGGAGTCGGACTCAGCGTGCCATTCCTCCCCCGCAATTTGAAAGCGGAAGGCGGCACAGCCAAGAACCTCATCTATATCTACCTCTCCGGAGGCATGACTCACCTCGATACCTTTGACGCCAAGAAAAACAGCGGCGTTATGGGCAATACCGAGCTGCTTGACACTCCTGTCGACAAAATGAAAATGGGCATGCACATGAAGGAGCTCGCGAAGCAGGCCGACAAGCTTGCCGTGATCAACTCCATGTCCTCGACACAGGGAGCTCACGAACAGGGCCAATACATCATGCGGACCGGCTACGAGAAACGCGCCACCATCGTGCACCCTACCGTGGGTCCTTGGGCAGCGACTCTTCTCGGAGAAAGCGGCCGAGTCCTCCCTGATTCGGTTGTTGTTGGCCAGAGTTCTTCTAACGCTGGATTCATGGAGCCGCGCCTCTCACCTCTGCCAATCGCTGATCCAAGTGGTGGAGTTCCGAATACGGACCTCGCTGTTGCCGGTGATCGTTTTGATCGTCGCATGGAAATGGCTTCCAAGCTCGGTCAGCAGTTCGTCAGCAAGTTCAAATACAGCGGACCCGAGTCCTACGTCGAATACTACAACCAGGCCAACAAGCTTCTTAAGAGTGACGAGCTTTCCGCCTTCGATATTTCCGGAGAATCCAATGCTTCCGACTATGGCACGGGCCGACTCGGACAAGGTTGCCTTCTCGCACGCAGACTCGTTGAAAACGGCGTTCGCGTTGTTGAGGTGATCTCCGGCGGATGGGACATGCACGTCGACGTGAGCACAGGTACAGCCAACAAGCTTCCTGAGCTCGACAAAGCCGTCGCAACTCTCCTCAAGGACCTCGAGTCCAAAGGACTTCTCGAAACGACGCTCGTGGCTATCGGAACTGAGTTCGGACGAACTCCCGATATCAACATGAACGCTGGACGTGACCACTATCCTGCAGCCTACTCCTGCGTTCTGGCTGGGGGCGGCATCAAAGGCGGAACCGTCTACGGTGCCACCGACGGTAGCGGTAAGAAGGTCAAGAGCGATCCAGTCACGCCAGAGGACTTCCTCGCAACGATCGGATACGGACTCGGATTGCCTCTCGAAGAGACAGTCTATTCCCCGACTCAGCGTCCTTTCACCTTTGCCGACAAAGGCAAGCCGGTTACCAAGCTTTTTGGAGCCTGATTCTTACCGACATATTTTCCGAAGACGCCGGGCCGGAAGGTCCGGCGTTTTCCGTTAGTGGCGAAGGAAATATCGAGACCCAATCGGGTTCAGTCACTGACCTTCCCCTATCGGGTGCATCATGTGACCCAGTTGGCTTAGGTTCGGCTGCCCGCTATTCGCCTCCTCATATCACTCATCGGGATTTCGACGGGCGATTTCAGAATCCAAAAGAGGAAAAACCAACCTACTCACTTCCCTATACAGAAAGTAGAAAAGATCTCCTCAAGGATCTCCTCCACATCGGTCTTGCCGATCACATCTCCTACGGCATCGAGAGCAGCTCGTAGATCGAGAGCGATGAACTCAGGGGATTCTCCGGCGGCAAGGTTCTCGAGGGCTCGCTCTGCATTCTTCTTCGCCCGGGAGAGGCAATGCTGGTGCCTCGCGTTGATTGCCGTGAGACTGGCGCTGGAAACAGCACCCTTTTTTGTGAGGAAATCGTGCAGATGCCTTCGAATTTCCTCCGCTGCATTCTCGGAATGGCAGGATAGGGAAATTGCCTCTATCCCCTTCCAATCAGGATGGAGGGAAAGGTCCGACTTGTTGAGAATTCGCAGCACCCTCGAACCTTCGGAAATCTCGACGGCATCCGCTTCAGATGCTGGAGCACTGCCGTCAATGACCTGAAGAATCAACTCGGCCCGAGATATCTGCTCTCGACTCCGCTCGATCCCCTGTCTCTCGATTGCCTCAGAACTATCCCGAATCCCGGCGGTGTCGATCAGGCGAATCGGTATCCCTTCGAGATTGATGACTTCCTCGATCGTATCACGCGTCGTTCCAGCCTGTTCGTTCACGATGGCCCGGTCAAAACCGAGCAACAGATTGAGCAGACTTGATTTTCCCGCATTCGGTGCGCCGGCAATCACGGTGCGCAATCCTTCCCGTAGAATTCTTCCCTGGTCGGCGGTTTCGAGCAGCTTCTCAATGGCTTGAAGAATCGCTTTGCCCCGATTCTCCAACACCTCGGACGAATCGGGGTCGATATCTTCTTCCGGAAAATCAATGTAGGCCTCGAGGTGAGCGGTCAGTCCAATGAGATCCTGACGGATGGCTTCGAGAGCTTTCCCGAGTCGCCCGGCGAGTTGTTCATTCGCAGCTCGTGCTGCCAGCTCGGTCTGGGCCGAAATCAGATCCATGATGGCCTCGGCCTGGGTTAGATCGATCCTTCCATTTTCAAAAGCCCGGCGGGAAAACTCCCCCGGCTCGGCTGGCTCTGCGCCGACTTCGAGAAGTCGATCGAGCAACCTCTTCGTAACGACGACGCCTCCGTGACAGGCGATCTCGACGATCTCTTCCCCGGTAAAACTGGCAGGTGCCGGGAACCAGGTCAGCAGCACTTCATCGATAGTTTCCCCACTGACATCGACGATGGACCCGAGATGCTGGGTCCTTGGCTGCCAGCGGCCACGCTTTCTCCCCTGAAACACAGAACCGACAAGTTCCGCTGCATCAGGTCCACTCATGCGCAAAAGCGCAACGGCTCCGACGCCGGGTGGCGATGCGATGGCTACGATGGTCGGCGTAGAGTTCAAAGTGGGAATAGGTAAATCGCGATTCGAGAAGAATGAAGAGGAATTTTTAGAAATCCGGATCGATTCAATGCAACAGTTCTCCAAGAGAATGCGAGACGAGGAAAACGCATTGCAAGATTGCGCCGAAATCGACAAGATAGCGCCTCCTCCCATGTCACTCCGAATCAAAGACCTTCCCGAAGACGAGCGCCCTCGTGAGAAAATCGCCGAAAAGGGCGCGTCCTATCTCAGCGATGCCGAGATTCTCGCCGTATTCTTTGGCTCCGGTACCCCCGGGAGAAGTGCGGTCGATCTCGGCAGAGAAATGATCCAGCATTTCGGGAGCCTGCGAAATCTCTCCCGTGCATCGGTGGAAGAACTGATGACGATCAATGGCATTGGCCCGGCCAAAGCGACTCAACTGGCGGCCACCTTTGAATTCGGCCGCCGATTGGCCCGGGAACCCTACCGCGAAGAATCGATAACCTGTCCGGAGGACGTCTATGCGATCATGGGGCCGGAGATGCAGTCTCTCGATCAAGAATCGGTGCGCATCATCATGCTGAATCATCGAAAACGACTCATTCACATCGCGGAAGTCTTTCGAGGGACGAGCAATGAGTCTTTTGCCAACCCGGCGGAGATTCTTCGCAAAGCACTGAGCCACGCCGCGATGGCGATCATTCTCGTTCACAACCATCCCTCAGGCGATCCCTCGCCGAGCCAGGCAGATCACTCCGTCACAAAAAGAATGCAGTCTGCCTGCGAAGCAGTTGGCATTGAATTCACAGATCACATGATCATAGGCAGTTACTCGGAATCTGCGAACGAACCATATTTCAGCTTTCGAGAATCCGGTCTTATGTAAGATTCCGCCCAACATGGCTATTCATCCTAACGCAGTCGTTTCTCCTTCCGCCCAAATCGGTGACCATGTCACGATCGGACCCTTTGCCGTCATCGAGGACGAGGCTGTAGTTGGCGATCGTAGCGTGATCGACGCCGCTGCGCAGATTCGCAAACGCAGCAAGGTCGGGGCCGATTGCCGAATCGGATCTGGAGCATTGATTGGAGCGGATCCGCAATTCGGAGGCTTTGATCCGGACACCCCAAGCTGGGTCGAAGTGGGAAAGGAAAACATTATTCGCGAATACGTCACGATTCACCGGAGCATCGATCCCGAGGGAACAACGACTCTCGGAGACGGCAATTTCCTGATGAATGGAGCCCATATCGGGCACGACTCTAAAATTGGAGATCACAACACAATGGCAAACAACGTCCTCGTCGCAGGCCATGTCGAGATAGGAAACCACTGCTTTTTTGGCGGCGGATCGGCCTACCACCAGTTCGTTCGCATCGGTGACTACGTGATGGCACAGGGACTTGCAGGCATGTCGCTCAACATACCTCCCTACGTGATGGTGGCTGCCGGGATCAACCACGTCGCAGGCGTCAATGCACTTGGCCTTCGCCGAGCCGGATTCAGTGCTGCTGCGAGGAAAGAAATCAAGGAAGCCTTCCGAAATCTCTACCTCACTACGAAATCTGTCGATGACGTGCTCGCTGAGGCGGAGGGTGAGACATTTCTTCCTGAGACAGAGGCTTTTTACCAGTTTTTGCGAGAAAAGGGTAAGAAGCCAGTTTGCATTCGATATCGCA
>JAKMGR010000441.1 GCA_022424805.1 Verrucomicrobiales bacterium | reverse complement strand
GCCGTAGTTGAGTCGCCGAATAGAACGACCGTTCTCTCCGATTCAGCGAAACCCGAGGAAACGATCAGAAAGACGGAAAACAGAGCCATCGTGAACAGTCTTAGCATCCTGCAGTGTGGGCAGGTGGTAACCGCTTCGCCAAGAGCGTGATCAGGCCTCGCTCGCTTCTTTGCTGGCGCGGCACTCCTCACCGCAGAACAGGCCGAAGCTCTCTCTGCAGTCTGAGCAGACGATGATCTGATCGTTGCATTCAGGCCAGCGGCAGTTGCCATAGTGGGGGAATTCTGTCCCGCAGTGGCGACAGTGGGTGATGACTTTCTGCGTTTCGGTGTGATTGACTTCCACCTCGACGCGTTCGTCAAAAACGTAGCAAAGGCCTTCGAAGTCACGGCCCTGCACCTCCGGGTCTTTCCCGTATTTCACGATGCCGCCGTCAAGCTGGTAGACATCGTCGAAGCCTTCCTTTTTGAGAAATCCGGAAAGCTTTTCGCAGCGAATCCCACCAGTGCAGTAGGTCAGGATTTTTTTTCCTTTCAGTTCCTCGCGATTTTCATCGAGCCATTCAGGAAACTCGCGAAAGTTTCCGATTGGTGGGCAAATAGCGTCCTTAAAGTGGCCGAGCTTGGCTTCATAGTCATTCCTCCCGTCGATGATGACCGTGTTTTCTTCCTGCATCTTTTCATAGAATTCACGTGGCGAGAGGCGTTCGCCGGTGAGTTCATTGGGGTCGATGTCTTCCTCGCCCGGCAGGCCAAGTCGTACGATTTCGTCGCGGACCTTGATGGAGAGTTTGGGGAAGGTGTGTTTGTCAGAGGGATCGATTTTGAACTCCATCTTCTCCGTCACCAGATCGCCGTGCATCGCTTTGATGTAGTTCTGCGTGTTCTCCGTCGTTCCGGAAACGGTGCCGTTGATTCCTTCGGTCCCAACAATGATGCGACCCCGAAGCTCCAGACTCTGACAGAGCTCGCGATGTTTCTCGGCATAGCTCTCCGGATCCTCGATCGGGGTGTAGAGGTAATAGAGCAGAACCTGATGGCTGGAGTGGGCGATGGAAGTTTCGTTCACGTGGGGAAAATACGGATGTTGGGCCTGTTCTCAAGGCCCGTTTCGTGAAGCCGCAAGAATATCAATTCTCGGTCCAGAAATGGCAGGATCTGCTATCTTGATTTGTAAATATGGCAATGATTTCTGGATTTATACTGCTAGACTTACTCTAGCAGCTTCGGGAACACGTTTGAAGTCAGCGCAAGAGATCGAGTTATCAGCCGCATCAGCTCTTACCCGTTGCTGGTCGCTGTTCTTTGGACAACCACTGCCCAGGGCGAATGGTAGCGGCAGCAGGAACTCTCAAAGGGAGTCGTTCAACCAATGATTGCTGTGCAGGCTTCGAAGTTCCCGCGATGCTCGCGAATCTGCCGGTTTCCCGATAGGGGCCCCGATAGTCTTTTGCGCTACGCGGAAAAGCGTAACTCTCCACCGACGAAGGTGGCAACAGGGTCAAGTGAAGGACTTAACAGGGTCAGGTCAGCGAGGTAACCCTGTTGAATGAGTCCTCTATCATTCAATCGGAGTGACTTCGCCTGGTTTAAACCGCATGTCTTGATGAGCTCGTTCAAGGGCAGGTCAGTGAATTCGACGACGTTCTTGAGGAGAAGATCGTAGGTAGCGATCGAGCCGGCGAGATTGCCCTCGGGAATTCGGGCGGCTTTGTCTTTCACAATGATTTTCGTATCGCCGAGGGGGTAGGTTCCGTCGCCGAGGTGGGAGGCGGCGATGGAGTCCGTGATCAGCATGATCCGATCCGTGCTGCGATGTTTGAAGGCGAGTCGGATCATGTCCGGACAAAGATGAATGCCGTCGCAGATCAACTCGATCATGACTTCGTCGTCGAGGAGGGCGCCGCCGACGAGGCCGACCTCCCGATGGTGAAGTCGAGACATCTGATTGCAGTAGTGAGTGAGGTGAGTTAGGCCATTTTTCCGTGCCTGCTCGAATTCCGCAAAGGTCGATGCGCTGTGAGCGGCGGAGGTGACAATTTCCATTTCTGCCAGTTCTTGAATGCACTCGTTCGCCCCTTCAAGTTCGACGGCGAGAGAAACGAG
>JAKMGR010000434.1 GCA_022424805.1 Verrucomicrobiales bacterium | reverse complement strand
TTCGTTTGCGACTGCTTCAAGGAGGCTGTAGGCTTGGATCAATTTACCTGCGGCAAAAGTAGTCCGGTTCTCGTCCAATTCTCGACCCGACTTTTCGAGGCGTCGATCAGCGCGATCGATGCTGTTTGCGATGGTGAGCTGCCCCTCTTCGGCTGGTTCATCGAAACGGGACTGAAATGTCAGCACGCTCGGTGCGTAGTCCGATTTCATCTCTGCCAACAGGGCGGCGATAGACGGTTTGACTTCGATGAGGCTGTTGCGATCCGTGAGCAAATTGGAGTGGATGTTCTCGTGATGTTCGGCGCACTCGCGGCTCAGGGCGAGCATCGCGGTGGCTTCATCGAGCTGAAACTCTACCTCGGCCAGGCCGTGCTCGGCGGTGATCGCCTCGCCTCGATCGATTGCCGTCAGCGCGGCTTCGAGACTGAGGATGGCTTTGTCGATCCTCGCATCAGGGGAGAGCCCGGTTTCGTTGAGGATCTTTTGGGGCGGGAGGTTCAGTGCATTCGCCAGTTCTTCACGCGTCGAATTGACCTTGGCACCTACTGACTTGATCGCGGGATACCATTTCTCCTCGATTTGAGAAGCGAGATCTTTGCATCGGGTTGTGCGGCCCTTCAATCGAGTGAGGTCGTCATCAAAAGCGGACCAGTCCTCAGCGATGGAATCTGCGCAGGCCAATTCGGTGAGTTGCTCGCATTGTGCTGTCGCTTTTTCGAGATTGTCATCAACCCAAGCTGTTTCACGCTCCCGCTCTCCGAGGCGTTTGACCGCCTGTTGCATTACTGGCAGATTGATGGCTCGAAACGACTCGACAGTGCGAGCGATCATTTGTGATTCCGTGACGAGCCGCGAAGACTCCGGTAGAATGGATTCGTAGGCCCGAACAGGATCGGACTCGCCGACCTGACCTGCTTTTTCGAGGCTTGTTGAAGCGCTGGGAATCAAATTCTGACGAAGTGAGATCAGCGGGAACAAAGCGTCTTCGGCGCCGCGGGCAGCGAGTGCGTCAGCGAGCTGCGCGGTTTCCCCGAGGGTCTCCAGCAAATCCTGCTGGGTGAGGGGAAGTCCATCAATTCCCGTCTCAAGGCGAGTGATTTCCTCGCGGGCAATAGCTTGGCGGTTGTCGTATTCTTCGACCAGTTTCTCAAAGGAAACGTGGAAGGGCTCGTAGTCATCAGTCTCTCCGAGAAGGGAGCGGTTTGTTTCCGATTCAGTGGCTGCTTTCGGTTCGAGGATCACCTTGAGATGATCCTTTCGGTCAAAGCCGATCGGCTCTGAGGAAAGCAGGGAGATTGCTTTTTTGTAGCGGCGGGAGGAAAATGCATTTCCCAGGTTCCCTCGAAAAGATCGGGGATCGACGAGCCTCTCGACTCGCTCCATGACCCGGTCTGTTGCGCTGGACATAATGAATAGCTCGTCGACATCTCGGATCGTTTCCCTGGCGAGCGCTTCCGTTGTGCCAGTGAATCCGCGATCTTTGAGTTCAGCGCTGGAACCGACTATGACGCCGGCACGGTCCATGAGTTGAAAGAGTTCGTCGAATTTTCCATCCAGTTGCTTGCGCCATTTCTGGAAGAGTTTGTTCGCTTTATCACGTGCTGGAACTCGGAGACGGTTGGCGACGACAAGGAAAAGTAGAAGGGCCAGAGCCGCGATCGAAGCGAGTGTGACCGTCAGGGTGCGCTTGCGCTTCTCTGCCTCGACCCAGGCGGAGAAGCGGGCTTCTGCAGCGTCAATGCTGCGCTCTGCTTCAGCAAGTTGTTCAAGATAGAGTGGTTCGCCGCTGGCGTGGTTCTCCTTCGCGGATGCGAGGGCCTGATTTGCTTTCGCCAGGAATCCCGCGACGGCTGGGTCATCTTCGGAGACTGGCTGTCGAGCAATCTGTGTTGCAATGCGTTCCATGCGAAGAGGTGTCTCCGCCCAAGTGTCGAGCCCTGCTTCGTAGGCGCTGATGAGGGCTTCGGTTTCCGCAAGCCGGCTTCGGGCGTTCTGGATCGATCCGACTGCAACCAGTTTGCGAATGGACTCCTTGTTTGTGTCCCACTTGGCAAGATCGGGAGTGAAAACGGGACCGTCTCCTGCTTGCACCGCCGATCGCAGCATCGTCTGACCTTTCTTTACCGCTTCGCGAATCCGCTTTTCTAGCTGGGCGGGGTACTGCTTCGCCTCGTCAATCGCCTTTTGTTTCTCAATCTCCGCAAGCCGAGCCCGTTTTTCTTCTTCATCCAGTTTCTTAGTCAGCTGCGATTGAATGCTGCTCACCGTGAATTTCGCAGCGTCGATGATGCGCCCACCGTTTCTCATGGCGCGAGTTGCTGGGGCGTCGAGCCGACCGACCCAGTAGCGTTCACCAAGCCCACGCTTATCGAACGCTTCAGACGCAAAATAAGAGAATTTTCTCTCCTCAAGAAAGAGCACGAAGACCGCACCGTTTTTCTCCCCGGTTCGTTTGTCGATCAGGTTGGCGAAGCCGGTTTCATTGGAAAGCCCTTCACCAAGGGCAAATTCGACTGCGTCCATTCCGCGTTTCCCATTGTAGCTTTGCCCTCGGGCGTTCTGCATCAGGACAATAGTCCAGTTGGGAGCATTCACATCGAGCCACGATTCAAGCCCCGCCAGCTGGTCCTGCGCAACGCGGATATTCCCAAGCACCCAGAGCTTCTGTTGGCCGTTCCATTCCTCAACGACAGTTCGGATTTCGGTGGCAGTCTTGGTATGCTCTGCATGGGCAAAGCAGGAAAAAATGAGGATTGTGGCGAAAAATAGAGAGAGGGCGAGTCGGTTCACAGCTCGAAAATAGCACAGAGATTTGAACTATCTCGATACAAAATCAGCCCGATTTCGGAGCGGTGGGAAATAGCGCTTCAATCCTGAGTGAGCGTCCAGGTGAGCTCTCGCTCCATTCCGACGGGCAAAGGCACAAGTGGGCCTTCGTCTCTTTGAAGGGTTTCGACTTGAGACGGCTCCCGCCTCAACTCAAACAGTTTTTCGCTGGGGGAGAAGCCATAAAAAGCAGGCCCGTTGGTGCAGAGAAAGCGTTCAAACAGTGCCTTCCCATCTTCGCTCTCCAGATCGACTCCGGCTTCTTCAAACGCCATTGCATAGAGCTGGGGCGCACAGCCTCCGGTGTAACAGCCAGCTGCGCATCCGCATTCGGTGGCTTTGGTCGTGTGTGGGGCGCTGTCGGTTCCTGCAAAGAATTGGGTCTGTCCCGGAGTCGTGACAGCTTTTCGCAAGGCGGCAAGGTCCTGCTCAAATTTGACCACAGGCAGGCAGTAGAGGTGATAGCGGAGTCCCTGAATGAGATGCCCCACCGTGTAGAGCAAGTGCTGCGGCGTGATCGTTGCCGCGACGCGCTCGGTAGCATTGGAGACGAATTCTGCAGCTACTCGGGTCGTGATATGCTCGCAAACAATGCGAAGTTCGGCATGTTCATCGAGAATTCTGGGTAAACGATCGGAGTAAAAAACTGACTCAGCTGTCTGATTTTCATCGAAGTAATCCGATCCGAATAGCCCGTGCTCTTCTCCGTGGATACAAAGCACGATATGGTTCACCTCCAACGCTCGAAAGACATCTCCGCCTATCCAATAATCCATCGGGACTCCATGCTCCGAGTTGGTTGTCCCGTGGGGTGGGTAGTATTTGCACGCTTTGAGAAGTCCGGATTCGGCGCCCTGATCAATCATCTCGGGGGTCGTGTCCTTCGTCAGATAGAGTGGGATGATCAACTGGTCGAAAGCGTCGGCTCCTGCGTTGAGGAGAATGTTCCGATAGGACTCAATCGACCACGCCGTGTCGGTTTCAGGTCCGTTCACGAGCGCGACCGGCGGCTGCGTATTGGGCATCGCCAAGGCTCCGGCACAACCCATCGCGAGATGATCCGCGATATAGGATGCGACATTGGCACCTTGGCGAAAGTGGGTATGGAGGTCATACCAACGAGGGAGATTGAGGGAGGCGGACATGGTAGTGGGAAGATTCACGGGCTGAGAGGCGAATCAAGAGAAATACGTTTTCGCTATGCAGGAAGTGTCTACTTTGCCAGGACCACCGCGTCCTGACCTTTCGTTTGAACGACTAATTGCCAGAGCTTGCAAGAGGAGATTCTCGTAGTCGCAGAGGCTTTAGCTGGCTTCAGATTCGCTCCTATTCGCTAGGTCGAAGGCCATTTTTCTCCCACCAGGAGGAAAAACCACTTGGCGCCGGCGCAAAAGCGAATACACTAAAAGATGTTCAAACGAATAGCTTATGTTTTACGACAAGAGTGACCCAGATTTCCCCAATTGGTGGGAAGTGATTGACGAGGGAGAAGCGGCCGCCGAATTAAGCGAGTCCGTCCAGGAGGATGCGGAAGGGGTAGGAGTGGAGGCTGAGACTCATGCCGATTCGGTCGATTCCGACGAGCGGGCCGGGGATTCTGAGGCTGCAGAGTCGCCTGCGATTCGTTATATCAGGGACGAGGATGATGAGGAGGAGGATTTGGCGCCGCGCTTTTCTAAAAAAGATGAAGAGCATGTCAACGCCGAAGAAGGTCCGGTTTATGAGGCCGGAAGCGAATATGATCGTGAAGTCGTCTGCCGTGTCTGGGAGTTCGCGGAAGCAATCCAGGGTAACGAC
>JAKMGR010000424.1 GCA_022424805.1 Verrucomicrobiales bacterium | reverse complement strand
ATACCATAGAGGCCCTCATCGTTGATTTCGACAACCACTACGTGATCGTATCGGGAAAAAACATCCTCAAGTCCGTTTGGAAGCGGATTGAGATGACGAAGGTGCATCGTGCCAACCTTGCGACCTTTATCACGCATGCGGTTGATCGACTCGCGAATCGGCCCCCAGGTAGACCCCCATCCAACGATGAGGACTTCACCAGAGTCGTCTCCATGAATTTCGGAAACAGCGAGCGAATCGCCAAACGACTTAATTTTGTCACGACGACGAGCATTCATCTTCGCGTGCATTTCAGGGTTTCCACTTGGGTGGCCCCATTCATCATGCTCCAGACCGGTTACAACCGGGTAGGTGCCGCCTTCCATCTTCGTTCCCGGAGGCGCATGCTTGGTGAGTCCATCCAGTGGATATGGCTTGAAATCCTCACTCCGAGCGTCCTGGTCCAGCACAGGCTCGTGAACCAGCGTTGGCAAATCGGGTTCCGAAAAGGCCTCGATTCGAGTGGCGAGAGCCTGGTCGGTAAGAATCAGAACCGGGCAACTGTATTCCCGTGCAATCTGGCAGGCTTCCAGAGCGATGTAGAAACAATCTTCGACATCCTTCGGAGCAATCACGACGCGAGGGCAATCTCCGTGACTGCCGTAGATCGCCTGCATGAGATCGCTTTGCTCAACACTCGTGGGGAGTCCCGTACTCGGTCCTCCACGCTGCACATTGATCACGATGATGGGAAGCTCCGCCATCGTAGCGTAACTGAGAGCTTCCATTTTAAGCGAAAGACCTGGGCCGGAACTACCCGTTACAGAGGTATGTCCTGAGTATGCAAATCCAAGAGCCATCGACACGGCCGACAACTCATCTTCGCACTGGACAAAAAGCCCTCCGTATTTGGGGAGTTCACTGCGCAACTGCTCCATGATTGTAGACCAGGGAGTGATCGGGTATCCGGCTCCGTAACGAACTCCCCCCGCAAGCAGGCCCAGAGTCATCGCAGTGTTGCCGTCTGTTGTGATCTTATCAGCGCCTTTGACAGCGCCTTCCTTCAGGTCAAACCCGAGACCGATGATATCACCAATGGGATAGGCGTAACCGGCGTCAAAAGCCAGCATCGCGTTGCGAAGAACGTCCTCGCTCTTTCTTCCGAAGGTTTTTTCAATGAGGGTCGTCAGCTTCTCGCGATTGAGTGAAAACAACTGAGTGACCAGACCAAGTGAAAAGATATTTTTTCCCCGATCTCGTGCACTTCCCCCGATCGCTTCGACTGTGGTGCTCGTCATTGGAACCGGCACGTGAATGATTCCGTTCCCTTCCTTCAACTCCTCCACATGATCGGAGTCGTAAATGCAGATTCCGCCCTCTTTGAGCGAGTCGATGTGGTTATCGTAGCTGTGCTGGTAAAAAGCGAAGAGGAAATCTGATTCATCTCCAGCAGAGAGCACTTCTCCCGAACCCAGATGGACCTGAAAAATGGACGGCCCACCAGAAATCGTAGACGGAATCGTCATGTAGGTCATGACATCCCGGGCACTGCGTCCAGCCAGGCGCGCCAGAAATCCTCCAACGGTCTGAATGCCGTCCTGCGAGTTACCCGCGAAGCGGATCACGGCGTCCTTTAGTTCTGTGATCCCCTGTCCGGAACCGGTGGGGCTTTCGCTTGTTTCGGGATCACCCGAAGTCGCGGATACACTCATGAAAATTGTCGGAGTCAGGCAAATTGGAAAAGCTGAATAAACTCACTAGACGAAAAAAAAGCAAAGAAAATGTCGCACGTTTTTGCTTTATTTCGCCCGAATACAGCTCTTTATCCTGACTTTGCTCAATTCTGGAATCTTTACGCGAAGAATTTGATCACTTAGTAGGGTAAACCGCAGCTGGCGGCGGACCCACAGGCTGCACGTTTCTGACAGGAACATCCTGTCGAGTGAAGAGCGCAGGTTCTTCGTCGATGAGTGGTGCATTGATCGGGTTTCCACCCGGGTCGACCAGCTCTGCTTGTACGAAAATGATCAGCGCTCTTTTCGTCGCATCACGAGTTTTGGAGCGGAACGCCTTCCCGACAACTGGCAAATCACCGACGAATGGAACCTTATCCTCCGAACCAGTGACCGACTCACTGATGTAACCTCCGATCGCTATCGTATTCCCATCCCAGATCGTCACATTGGTGCTTTCCTTGATCGCATCGAAAACAGGCATCAGAATTCGATTTTCTGTCACCGTGAAAGTGCCGTTACTAATCGGAGTTCCGTAGTTAATGAATCCGC
>JAKMGR010000402.1 GCA_022424805.1 Verrucomicrobiales bacterium | reverse complement strand
GTGCAGGGTCGCGACGACGTGATTTCTCTCGGTGTCGGCGAACCGGATTTCTCTGCGCCCTGGCATATTCGTGAGGCTGCGATCTTTTCTCTCGAAAAGGGCAAGACCAGCTACACTTCAAATCTGGGTCTGCTTTCGTTGCGCGAATCCATTTCGACCTACGTCGAGAAGCAGTTTGATGTCAGCTACGACCCGGCGAGCGAAATTCTTGTCACCGTCGGTGTGTCCGAAGCTCTCGACCTTGTGTGCCGTGCCCTGCTGAATCCAGGAGATGAAGTTATTTATCACGAACCCTGCTACGTGAGCTACAGCCCGAGTATCGCGCTTGCCTACGGAAAGCCGGTCGCAATTCAGACGCGTGTCGAAGACGAATTTGTGCTGAAGGCTGAGGATATTGCAGAAAAAATTACTGATCGAACTCGATTGCTCTTTCTCAATTTTCCCACCAACCCGACGGGTGCCGTCGAGCCGGTTGATGAGTTAAAAAAGATCGCCGATCTCGTCATTGAGCACGACCTCATCGTCATTAGTGACGAAATCTACAGCGAGTTGCTTTACGGAGAAAATTCCGGAATGAAGCCGGGCTCACATGTATCCATTGCGAGCCTTCCCGGGATGAAGGAGCGGACTATCCTGCTTCACGGATTCTCGAAAGCCTTTGCGATGACTGGGTTCCGTCTCGGCTATTCCTGCGCCCCCGCGGTACTGACTGAGGCGATGATGAAGATCCACCAGTATTCGATGCTTTGTGCTCCCATTGTGAGCCAGGTCGCTGCGGTGGAGGCTCTTAAGCACGGGGCAGACGAAGTCGAAAAAATGCGGCGCGCATACGCGCGGCGACGCAACCTCATGCTGAAGCGATTCGAGGAAATGGGCGTACCGTGTTTCGCTCCTGGTGGAGCCTTTTACATGTTCCCCGATATTCGAAAATTTGGGCTGACGAGTCAGGAGTTCGCTTTGCGCCTGCTGGAAGAGGAAGACGTCGCTGTCGTTCCTGGGGATGCTTTTGGCGAGGCCGGACAAGGTTGTGTTCGAGCCTGCTACGCAACTTCCTACGAGCAGCTCGAAGTGGCACTCGATAAAATCGAAGCCTTTGTAAAAAGACTCTAACAGAAATATAACAGGTTATGAGCCAGGTGAAAAAAGCCGTCATTCTCGCGGCGGGTCGCGGAACCCGCATGAAAGAAATCACTGACGAATTACCGAAGCCGATGGTGAAGGTGAAAGGAATGCCCATTCTTGAGTCCATAGTTCGAGGCCTCGTCTTTAATGGCATCACAGATTTTCTCATTGTTGTGGGTTGGAGGAAAGAAGTCATCACCGACTACTTTGGAGACGGTTCTGATTTTGGCTGTCGTGTGGAATACGTCGAGCAGGTTGTTCAGGACGGCACCGGTCGAGTCGTCGATTTGGCGAGAGGTTTTTCGGGCGACGATCCGTTTATCCTCAGTTACGGCGACATTCTTGTTCCTGCGGAGTCCTACGCTCCGCTGGTCAATTTCACGAACGTCGAAGGAAAGCTCACCGTAAAAATCGATGAAGACGTCCGCAAGGGCGGTGCTGTTTTTATCGTGGATGGAATGGTAACCGACCTCATTGAGAAAGGTGGCGATGACGCTCCGACAAGCCCCTACTACAACGCTGGTATCTATTCATTTTCCCCGAAAATCTACGATTACACAGCAAAGCTCGAGCTTTCTCCACGCGGCGAATATGAGCTCACTGATGCCATCAAAGCGCAGGTGCAGGATGGCCTTCCCATCGCTGCCGTAGAGTTAGACGGTGAGTGGGCTGACGTCCGTGATTCCAAGGTGCTGGACGAGTTGAACAGCCAGGGGTAGTCTCTGCTACCTGTGGCAAGGATTTGCCTTCTCAGGAAAGCCTAATCTTGCCATTAGTATGGTGTCACGCAGGGGTGATCCTATTCTCTGCTGCCCTGTTGTGGAGCAGGATCCGCATCCAGTTTCAAGAGAGCCATCACGGACACTGAGTCAGTGATGGCTCCTTTGTGTACCATTTCGATGGCTTTGCTGAGGGGGAGTTTTCGGATTCTGAGTTCCTCGGATTCTTCGGGCGAGGCCTCTCCGGGAGTCAATTCCGTCGCTATGAAAATAGTGCATCGCTCGTCGGTTACGGAATTAGAAAGAGCGAGATTGTCGAGGAGCACATCGCACCTCGCAGCGATCAGACCGGTTTCCTCTTTTAGTTCGCGCAGTGCCGCGTCTACGGGTTCCTCGTCAGGTGGGCAGCCGCCCTCGGGAATTTCCCATTCAAAAGTGCTCATGGCGTAGCGGTATTGCCCCACCAGCCATGTGTTACCCTCATCGTCTATGGGAACGACGCCTATGGCACGGGTCTTGTAGTGGACGACGCCATAGATGCCTTCACCTCCGCCCGGATTGGTGACGTCGCTTTCACTAACCGATAACCAGGGATTGTCGTAGACGATGCGAGTGCGATGTGTAGTCCAGGGTGAAATGTCTGGATTTTTCATGAGGTCAGAACGGAACGGTAACAAATGCACCCGGGGATCGTGGGCGACTTCGGCAAAAGGTCGACTTCGAATTCAATCAAACCCAACCATACTATGATCCTGACCAGAAGATATACGAAACCGGTCGATGCGTCCACGCTGATCGAAATGATGACCGTCGTCGCCATAATGGCGGTGCTTACTATGGTGGTATTCCCTGGAATAAAAATGGAGATGGTGAATGCGCAGATGGAACGGTCGACACAGGATGCTCGCAGCATTGTGATGGGATTGCGTTCGTGGGAAATAGACAACAGTGGAGCCTTTCCTGCGGAGGAAACCTACGAGGGCGATCCGATTAGTTCATCCAACGATGCATTCCGTGATCTCGTTCCCAACTATATTGATACCGAAGCAATCTTTGTGGTGGGGCGCTCCAACCATGGAAGTAGTGCAGATAACCGAATCGACGAAGTCGATGATATTCTCCAGCCGGGGGAAAATCATTTTGCGAATGTCGCGGGATTGACTGATACGAGTCGCTCGAACTGGCCGCTCGTGGTGGATGGCAACTTTGGGCGATTCATTCTTGACACCAGTTCCCGCAAATTGCGGGAAAAGGGAAATGGCACAGTCAAACTTTCGACCAAAGAGCATGGCCTGCTTTCTTTTTTTCACGAAAAGCGCGGCACAGCGCTCAGCTGGGAGCGAATCCTGTCTGAGGTTTAAGCACACGACGTCTGCGTCACGAGCCGAAGTATTGAACGGTTTGGGACTCAACTGCGTAAGTTCATTGAAACG
>JAKMGR010000399.1 GCA_022424805.1 Verrucomicrobiales bacterium | reverse complement strand
CGGTGGCGAGTGCATCAATGTTTTCGAGTCGATAGTGGCAAATGACGAGCCGGAGGGTCGCTTTGTCGCCGTATTCGGCATCCATGTCCCGGGCCTTTTCCAGCTGAGGGACAGCTTGCTGGTGTTCTTCGAGATCAAAGTAGCCAACACCAATCCAGTAGTGGGCCTCGCCTGCTCCGTTCGTATTCGGGAAGCGTTTGAGAAGTTCGTTATAGGCGTTGATCATCTCAGACGTCTTCTTCTGGTGAGCAAAAATCAGGGCGACTTGCTGGAGAGAAAATTCGACTTCCGGTGCTTCCGGATGTTTCTCGGCGAGTTCCTGGAAGTCGGCGAGAGCGTAGTCGTGATCTTCGTCTACCTGATAAGCGACGGCCCGCTTTGCGAGGGCGGAAGAGGCGAGTGAACTCTCGGGGTGCTCTTTGAGAAATTTCGTCAGGCTGAGAATGCCATCGCGGCGGTTGACGGATTCGATCTGCGCCCAGCCGGTTTTGTAGAGGCTTACTTCGCGATACTTTTCATCGACGTTGTCGAGGCGGACACGCCTGTATGCCATGGCTGCATCGCCAAAATGCTTCTTCGCAAATTCGGATCCGGGGCCGCTCGCGGAGTTTTCGGCTTCGCTGAAATGCCACTCGGCGACCATGAGCCAGGACATGTCGATGTATTGGCTGTTCGGCTCGATGCGGCGTTGCTTTTCCGCAAAGCGAGACGCCAGTTCGGGCAGCGTGTGGTCGCCTTTTTGATGGAGAATCTGAAGGCAGCGATAACCGGCTTCGATTCCTTCCGTGCGATCAGGGTACTTCCCCTCGACGAGCGCGTAGAGTCGAAGTGCGGAATCAAGATCGCCTTTGATGCGGTAGGAATGCCCAACGATGAGCAGCATTTTGGCGCGGGAGTCTTCTGGCGACGAGAAGGCTCCAGTCTGGTAGAGGCCAATAACGCGATCGTAGTCTTCTGCAGCGAAAGCATTAAAAATTGCCCCAATTTGAGCGAGGTTTTTCCAGGGGCTAGTGTCGGAAAACTTGAGTGCCTGATTGAGAAATTTTTCAGAAAGCTCAGTCTGGCCAGCCTCGGCTGCGAGTAGTCCGGTGCGGACGATAGCCTCCTCTTTCACCTCTTTTGTTGATGCTGATTCAGCGAGCTCCGAAAAGGTTTTGAGCGCTTTCTCCGGGGAGCCGAGTTCGAATTGCAATCGTGCTTTTTCCAGCATGCCTCGCTCGTAGAAAGGATTGTCTGCCTTCGGCTTTTCCATCACGAGGCGATCGAAAGCTGCAAGGGCTTCCTTTGGCTTATCGGTTAGCTGGAGGCAGCGGGCGTGGTAGTAGCCAGCCTGCAACTTAGCCTTGGGGTCATTGAGCTGTTTTCTTGCGACGTCGAAATAGGTCAGGGCATTTTGGTAGTCTCTAGCATTGAGCCGCAAAACGGCTATACGGTAGGCGGCTGATCCTACGAAAGGACCCGTCCGGAAATTTTCGATGAGAAAATTGAAGCTCGTGACGGCGTCATCGATTTGATTCACCTTCAGATAGCATTCGCCGAGGCGGAACCATGCGATCTGCAGATTCGGACTCTTGGAATTTTCCTGAATGAAGGTGCGGTATTGCCCGGCGGCGACTCCGTATTGCTCACGACTGAAGAGGAGATTGGCGTATTCGAGCAATTCCTCGAGCTTTGCGCCGCTCGCTTGTGCGGGTGCTTTGGTCGGGGAGAAAGAAAGCAGGCCCAACGATAACATCGTTGCACAGAGAGCAACGCGGAGAATCAAGGGCTGATGCAACAGAGTCATGTGTGGGGCTTACCAGGGTCTGATCAGTGACCGGATAGGGATGGATGGGGAGGGCTTTGCGGGGTTAGGTCTGGGGTTTGGTGGTAGCAAAAGCCACATTCCAGATGCCAGCTTTCTTGATTTCATCCAGCACGTTGATGATCGCCTGAAAATTTGCTTCGGACGAGCCGCGCAATATCACTGCTTGGTCTGGGTAGGCCTCTGAAATCGATTTCAACTTGGCGAGCAATTCTTCTTCGCTCACTTCGAGTCCATTGAGAACGATGCTTCCGTCCTCCCGGACGTTGACGATGATTTCGCCGACGTTTCGAGGTTCGTCGGTGGTTTCTTCCGCGGCGGGGACAGAGATATCCATGTCACGTTCGAAACGAGCAAACTGCCAGGTGACGATGAAGAAAATGAGGAGCAGGAAAACGACGTCGACCATGGGGGCGAGCTCCAACTCGGCTCCCTGTTGAACATTGGTATCCCGGAATTTCATTTCGAGTCGGTGTGTTTGAGTTTATTCCCTGTCGTTTCCTTCGCGGCGTGCACTGGCGCGATAGTTGGCTCGCTTGTACTGGGCGGCAAGCAGGGCCATGATGTGGGTCATGGCAGCCTCTAGTTCAGCGATAAGTTTTTGCACTTTGCCGCGGAAGATGGAGTAGAAAATCAGGGAAGGGATTGATACGACGAGGCCCCCTGCCGTGGTGACAAGAGCCTTCGCGACACCGGGTGCGAGCTCCATGTGCTGCACGCCGGAGGATTCACCCATGGACTGGAAAGCTTCGATCATTCCGATCACAGTTCCGAAAAGTCCGACCATCGGAGCGACGCGGCTGATGTCGTTCAGGTAACTGATGCGGTTGTTGAGAATACTGGCTTGCCGGGTGCCCTCGGCCTCGGTCACTTCGCGCACTTCATCAAAGCTCGCGGTGGGGTTTTTCGTGGCGAAATCCAAGGTTTTGTAAACAATGCGTGCAATGCATTCGTTTTCACGGTTGCAGACAGCGATCAGGCCGAGGTAGTCCTGTTTGCGGATCAGGGCGTCGGCTGCGTTCATGAATTTATCACTGACGACTGCTCCCTGGCGGATTGTGAAGGTGTAGAAAATGATGAGCAGCACGGCGATAAAGGAAAGGACCGCAAGTGGGCCCATCAGCCAGGGGCCGCCTTCCAGTAAATAGTCGAGCAAGGATTGAGCATTGGAATCAGTTGACTCCACAGCTGTTGGTGCGGCCGGTGCAGCGGGTGCGTCCTGTGCGAAAGTGGGTCCGCAGAGAAGCAGCAGGGCTATAGTTAGAAGAGAGGCAAGATGGAGTTTCATCCGAATCGGAGAGGCGGGGAGGAAATGCCGGAGCATAGCGGTAAGGGCAACGAAGTGTAGCCCCCGTTGTATTGGGGAAGCCAAAGCTTACTCCCTCTGAAATACCTTGCAAACGCTGGCTCAAGCATTTCCTCCGATTTCCCATTTTTTAGATATCCAGACTATCGCCAAGCGTTGGGTATTGTAATTATAATAATTAGAATATTTCCCTTGAAATTAGCTTTTCTTGATCGTAAATTTAGAAATACCATAATTTTCCGATTTAATGGGGGCGAAATGTCTTCGTCTGGAATGGAGAAACGATGAATCAATTTGGCGCAGGCCCCTCTCAGCCGACTTCTACGGAATCCCTGTCCCTAGGGCTTCCTTCGCTCGATATTGGTCGGTTACTTCGAGTCATTCGAAAACGCCTCTGGCTCGCAGCTGCAGTCGCAGCTGTTTTTGTGGTCCTTGCCATCGCATACGTTTTGACGGCAACGAAGATCTATCAATCTAGCGCCGTAATTTATGTAGATCCGAAAAACGAAGGTGCAGCTTTCGATGGATTGAAGGGTGCCAACCAGGCGAGTTGGCAAACGCCCGATGCTCTGAAGTCTATGGCCGAAGGGATTCGAAATGGCTCCGTGATTCTGCGGGTCGTCGATACATTGGATT
>JAKMGR010000397.1 GCA_022424805.1 Verrucomicrobiales bacterium | reverse complement strand
GTGCGATACCGGGAGGAGGCATTCTTATCCGCCTTGCTGCATATCGTTCCAAATCGGGCGATACTGGCGATGAAGGCGGGGAGTTCTGTGGATTCGATGTCGTGGGAGGTAATTTTCGCCGATGCGCTCGAAATCTCCGACAGTCGCGCAGCGGTGGATTCTGAATTTCTCGACACGCTCGGAGTGGATGGGATTTCTACACAGCTTCAGGGGGAAAACGTTTTTGAAATTGGCACACCAGGCCTCGAGGGGGGACCTGTTATCCCAGGAAATTCTTCATCGATGGGACTGCTTGCCAGCCTCGGCTTGGGAGACTCTCTTCCTCCGCCCCTGGAGGTTCCATCGGATTTGCTGTCGGCTGACATTTCGATACCCCTCCTATCGAAAAGAAAGGTCTACAGCCCGCTCTACGAATCGGGCCTCTATGCCGACCCGGCTCTTTACCCTTCGATGAACTTGATACGATATCCAAATCTTCGATTTGGCTACAGCTCGCCTGGGTCCCTCGTAGTTGCAAAGCGAAACTGGTGGGTGTTTTCGACACGTTCCAGAGTTGACCCTGTCGGCGATACAATGCGAGAGAAATATTATTTGCTCTCAATCTACGAGTTGCCATCTCAAATCCCAATATCTTCGACCGGAGTGCTCACTCTAGGCAGGCATGAAGACGGCAGTTTTTGGGATGAGTCTTCCATCTCGCTTGATGGTTCGATCTATGGCGCGGGCGTGAAGAATATGGGCCGAATTTCTACTTCCGGGGGAAGCATCACGGCAAGAAACTCGCTCTTTCTGGGTGCTCAGACCATGGTTGCAGGAAGCTCCCTCAGTGATGGCTTCGACGATTTAGGTGCGCGAGAGGCTCGTGATGCCTTGTCTACTGATAATTTTTACGGCGCCTCTTTGTCCGGAAATGGGGGCGGAGAAGCTGTTTTTGTAAACATCAATCCGGGCACGGATTTTCTTTATTCCCTTCCGGATGAGGACAGCAGCTTGCGGGCCAGTCCCACAGGATGGGAGGAATATTCCCGTGGAGCAAATCGTTGTGCGATAACGATCCGCGTTACGAAAATTGACGCGGAGAGTCAGATTCCCATCGAGGTTGAGTTGGACTATCTGACCACCAGCGGAGGCTCCAATCGCGTCGTACTCGAGAGGGGAACGAATTGGCCGACCGGATCAGGAGTCGAGGGGGAGCCAAATGTCCCTGTTGACACGGAGATACTCGATAATCTCAGGAGTACCCTCGTAGTTTTGCCGGAGAATCTCGAAGGCTATCTCGGATCACTGCCTGACGCTGCTCCCTTATCGGAGAATCATTCCATTCTGGTAGAGTATGCATCGTCGATTGAGGGTTTTAATGAGCCGACCATACCCTCCGAGGCGGATCAAATGGCGGTTGCAATTCGTCGTTGCGAAGATTTGACCTCGTTCGACAAGGGGTTTGCTCTTGTAACCCCGTTCCCGGTCTACTTCCTCGAAAATTTCAATCAGGTTGAGGCGGAGACTCCAGCAGGGAGTGGTATTGATCCTGCATCTCCTTACTTTCCCCCCACTTCCGTATTTTCCCCCGAAAAGCGATTTGGGGGGCAGCTCAATTCTCCCACGCCGGTTCATCTGGACGGGCGGGTCAGTGTAATGAGTACTGATGTCGGGCAGGAGGTCTCCCCGCTGAGCTTGAAGGGTGCGGATGATGAGGAAATCGGATCGGATATCATCACTGCAAATCTCAAGAGTGCTATGTCCCCGGCGTCGATCGCGCCAATTCATGAACTCAACTGGTTGGTGACAGTCGAAGAAATCGAATGGTGAGAGGTGATGTTTCGAGAAAATCAATGACCCCGAAAATGAGTGGAAAATTTGCAATGATTATCCGAGCAAAAGCAGTGCCTTTTGCGGCAGTCACGGGGAATGCGGTGCTTTATCAGGAGGATGACGTGGTGAAGATTTCCTTCGGCCTGGATCCAGACCTCAAATTCATACTCGACTGGGATACGAAAACCCTGTAGCTTATTATATGGCAGTTGTAGCGAACAGTCCCAAAGACCCGGAGGAGGTGATGGGGCACATCTTTGGGGAGTTCGGGAACGAGGCCATCTCCGACATTCAAGTTCGTTCAGGGCTCCCAGTCTACTGCCACACAAGAAACGGACTGGAGATAGTGGATTGCCTGGGAGATTTTACGGTGGGAGACGTACTTTCCCTGACGAGATTCCTCTATTCACGTCAGGAGGATGATGCGACTGGCGAAATCGGGGAACTCCAGCAGACGCTACCTGTGGAAACGCGGCTCAGAGATGATAAAGTGGCTGATTTTAGCAGCTCTGGCTTTCCTTTGCCGGACGGATCGGTTTCTGGAAGAATGCGGGTTCAGGCCCACCTGAGCACTCGTGGTCCCGGGCTGACCTGTCGAATTCTCAGCGATGAAATTGCCGACCTTGAAACTCTCGGGATCGCCCCGGATACCGTCAGGGCGCTCCAATCCGTTATGGTGAAGAGACAAGGTTTCGGGCTTGTCACGGGGCAGACCGGTTCGGGGAAGTCCACTACCTTGGCCGCCATTCTCGACTGGCTCCGGACCACTCATTCCCGGCATATCGTCACGGTTGAAGATCCGATCGAATATCGCTACTCGAGATTTCTCCCGAAAGGTGATGGCGAGGACGAGTTGGTTCCCTCACCGGGATTCGTCACCCAGCAGGAGATCGGAAAGCACGTGGCTACCTACCACCAGGGGCTCAAAGATGCACTTCGAAAGGCGCCTCATGTCGTTCTTCTGGGCGAGATCAGAGACCGGCAGACGATGGAAATCGCCATTGAGGCGGCACAAACTGGGCATGTCGTGATCTCCACTTTGCACACGAATGGAGCGGTCAAGACATTGGGTCGAATTCTCGAATTCTTTCCGCAGGATCAGCACCGTTCCCTACTTGGACGCCTGTCCGAAATCTTGATGTTCGTTCTCTCGCAGGGCCTGATTCCCGCGGGAAAAAGCAGAGTGCTGAATTACGAATTTCTGCAGAACAACAGCAGTGCGGTACGATCAGGGATCGCTGGATACAGTGGTTCGACCAAGGCTCTGGAGGATTCGCTCCGCCACAGTGGAAATATCGAGTGGGACACCAATCTGCGTAATCTCCTCGATTCCGAACTGATTTCGCATCAGGCTTACACCATGAACAAGATGAATGAGGACGACAGCGAGGAAATGCTGTTTGTCTCGTGATCGTGTCCGGAATCTTGGAATATGAAACGAACGATACCTTAAAGAAGATTGGAGTCAGGACATAAACAACCGGAGAATTTTTAGCAACCCATAGACAAATAAATAAAAATGAAACTGAATAACAAAAATAAAAAACAGGCAGGTCTAACATTGATCGAAATTACAGTCGTGATTTCCGTATTGCTCGGTTTAATCGCGGTTCTATTTATCGGAGTCCAAAACTATCGCGAGGCCACCAATAAGTCCCGTTGCATCATGCAGATTTCGGCGATGCAGAAAGCGGTTCGTTCCTACCAAAATCTGGAGAACCAGGTAACTGGTGCGGCTCTCACCCAAGCTGACATTGTCGGGACTGGGAAATTGGTGGCTGTCTTGCCCACATGCCCATCCGGGGGTAGCTACACACTCGCGGCTACGATCCCAGAAGTGGGAACTGCCGCCCTTACATGCAATCAAGCCGGGCATGCTCCCGCGGATGTTGCAGGTTGGTAGTCGTTCTCGCTCAACCGGTGCAGGCGTCCCCCCAAAACGCCGCTCAAGCCCATACTTCGCCAGTATGGGCTTGATCTTTCTTCCGTGAAATCACTTCGAAGAGGCCGGGCCTCAGAGCGGGGTCTCTCTATTTTGGGTTGACCCCCCTATCCTTGTTGCATTGATGGAACTCTTTCCGATTGACAGCCCCTTGATCAAGCTTCACCGCCAGGCAGGGCGTCTTTCCCGTCGCAGTGAAGGCATGGTCGCGAATCGGAACTGGTATAAGGCGGCGGATCGGCAGCCTTTGCAGTGGCACCTTCTCGTGAACGGAGCGGAGATTTCCTCCTACATCTATCGCCCCTCAGTGGATGAGTGGGCACCGGGGCCTGCGGTTCCCCGGTCGAGACTGGAAAAAGCAGGCGATTCGGCAGGCGAAGAGCAAGCTCGCGAGGGTGCCGGTGGAAAAACAAAGCTTTCCCCCGAATCAAGAGAAGAGCTCCAGAAGGTGATACGTGAACTGGTTGATTCGATTGGAAAAGGTCAGCAGGCGGGCCTGGGGATCATACTTCACGCGTGCGATTCTTTGGCAATCCGAAAACTTGCCCCGCAGTTCGAGGAGGAACCAGATCATGATTCTCTAGACCAGCTTCTCATCGAGGCTCCGGAGGTGGCTCTGGGCGACAAAACTCTTGTCGAGGAGGCTACCTCTTGGAGGCTTCTCTCCGAAGTGGATTCTGGAAATTCCGGGCCGCAGGCGATTTCCATCTCGAGCCGCTATGCTCCGATCGTGGAAGAGATGAGAGAATTCGGGAGATCACTGAAACTTCCCATCGTGGTTGAGGCCCGCAGCGCTGCCCTCGAACTTCTGGCTTGGCTGACAAGCCCTTCAGAGAACGACGCTTCCCTGATCGCCTCTCACAACAAGAACGGCTCGGTTCTCGTCATTCGCTACCCTCAACAAACCATTTCTGCTACTCTCAATCAAGAGGGGACCTTGGATTCGTTGCGGGTTTTGCCCAAGGCAATAGGTGCGGGCGAGGAAGCTCCGGAGGTGGAGCGACTGCTTCGGAATCTGACCACCCTCGGGGACCATTCCTTCGGGGACGTGATTTTTTTGGATCGAGCTTTGTCTCGTGAGGAAGCTCCTGATTTTTCCAGTTTGAAGGATACATATCCTGAAGTTTCAGTCAGAATTTTCGATGAATGGCAACTTCCCGGAGTGCTGGATGGGTCGACTGGAACCTTGTTTCCCGAGTCGGCTTTTATCGCGGCGAAGAAAACGGAAAAAGGTTCGACCGGCTCTCCTTTCGAGTCCGCCGGGGCTCTTGATTTCTATTGTCTGCCGGAAAGCGTTGCTGCGAAAATTCCCGATTTGAAGACTCTCAAGTTGGCACGAACAGGTCTTTATTTCCGGATCTGTAGTGTCTTTTTAGTCTCCGCGTGGGCTTTCATGATAGGCTCAGAAGTGTTGCAAAAACTGAGATCCGAGGAGTGGCAAGTGTTGCCATCCTCAGTGGATGAGCAAAAAATGGAACTGGCGGGCCTGATTTCGCAACGCAACCGGTGGAGGAGTTGGGACGATCTTTTGAAGAAGCGGTCTGAAGGAGCGGTTGCCATGGCGTTGCCTTTGGTGCTATTTGGAGAGGGCGATGGCATTCTTCTTGATCGACTTAACTACCGCTTAAACTCGGATCTGGTGGAAGAACCGAGGGTTGGATTTGTTCGAAGCTGGGATTTCTCCGGATATCTCGATCCGGAACGCGCTCGGGATCTCAGCAATCTCGGATCTGAACGGAAAATCGAGAGCGCAATCAACAACCTGGCGGATGATCTGCAATCGCTCTATCTTGCCACTACGGAACAGACCGAACTCGACGTTACTTTTCAGCAGCGGCAATCAGCCATGCCGGTAACGACCGCCTTTCCCATCGAGATGATTCGTCAATATCGGGCGGCCTTCGACCTTACGATTGGACAGAAGGTGTCGCCAAAATCAGAGAACTCGTTACCCGGTGCATCAAGCAGGTAGGGGAAGTTGAATGTTTCAAGTTCTATGAGTCGACATCGAAAGGCAGTTTTGATTTTTGGATTTGTTGGTCCACTGGTGATCGCTTTGTTGGTCTCTGCTCTTCTTCTCGGCGTCAGATCGAAGGTTTTTGCCAAGTATGAACTTCGCAGTAAGGCTAAAGAAGGCCTTCGTGTCGCTACCGTGGAGGTCGAGACTGTTCGCAAATTCATGGAATCAGATGGACGCCTGGATAGCCTCCGGAACTGGGAGGAAGATAATGGTAAGGATTTCTTTCAGCTTTTCAGCCAATCCCTTGATGAGTCGATGAGTCAGTTGCCAGAGGGATCGCTTCGGCGA
>JAKMGR010000363.1 GCA_022424805.1 Verrucomicrobiales bacterium | reverse complement strand
AAAAGCCAAGGAGGTCGTGGGCTTGACCGGATCCATAGGGCTGCAGGTCCACGGAGGCAAGGGCTGGCAGTCCGGAGAAAGAGTTTACTGGAAAGATGTACGGGTCCGGCGTCTGCGAGGAGCAAAGCTCCTCAATCTTAATCTTGCTCCTAACCTTGATCTTGATCTTACCTCTTGCGTGAACGGACCTAACAAAGGCATTCGCAGGAAGCAAGATCAAGAGTAAGAACGAGATCAAGAGTCTTTACTCAACACCACGCAACTTCGCGTGAACCTGCGCGCATTTACCCATGTAGTGGTCCATCTTGTAGTCCACAGCCGCCTTGCGAATGTGCTCTTTCATCTTTTCATCATCCCCCATAGCTTCGAAATAGAGAGCGAGGTAGAGGTGCGCGTAACAGAGGTGGTTTTTTTCCTGCTCCGATAAGGTGTTGTCGTTGTTGGGCTTTGCGGCCGCCATCACATCCTCGACCGTGCCTCGCCCAGCGAAAAGATCGTGGACCTCTGCCATCGGCACGCGGCTGTCCCCTTCGATGGGAATCAGGTTTTTCTGCGCGGCTTTGACATCTCCGCCCGGAGCACGAACCGCGCAAAGAAAGTGCCAGACAGCATTTTCCACGTCCTGCGTATTTACCGTCTGATGCCGCTCGAACTGGGCTTTCCCTTTTTCATATTCCTCCGCGTAGTAGTAGGCGAGCCCACGCTGCCAATGGTGTGGGTCTTCCTGGGGAAAGATGGCAAGAAAGCTATCGAAATCGGCGATGGAGCCCTCGATGTCAGCCACAAAAAATCGCTCAATCCCCCGTTGTTGGAGTGATGCGGCCCTGACTCTTTCCCACGGGCTGCCTTTTTCGATTCCCTTGGTAAGCTCGATCACCTGGCTGAATTTTTCCGCCTGATAAGCATCCATCACTTTCTTGGCCTCCTCTTCTTTGAGGCTGTCGTCCTTAGCCGCGGAACACGATGAAAGAATTGCGATCAGGAGAATGGTGAGACTTCGTTTCATGTCCAAACTCAACACGAAAAACGGGAGCTCGTAAAGAGCTCCCGTTTCGGAAATCAGTATCTGTTCGCGGTTGGAATCAGATCCCAAGCGCCCATCCGTCGCGATACTCACGCTTTATGAGTTCTGCTGCTTCAGGTGTGTTCGGGGAGGTGAGGTTCTCGGAGTCCCACTTCACCTTCTTGTTGAGCCGAACGGCCAGGTTTCCGAGGAGAACCATCTCGGTGAATGGTCCGCTCTGGGCGAAATTCGACTGTGGAAGCTCGGGGTCACCCGCCTTGATCGCATCGTAGAATTCCTTGTGAGGATCCTCGTCGCGAGCGCGTGGGATCGACTGCTTGGGAAAATCGAATCCATCCGTGAGATTACCAGGCTTAACGACCCAGTTGTCTTTGCCACGGTTGAACCAGATCTTGCCCTGCGTTCCGATGAGAACACAGCCATAGCCGCCCTTCTCGCCTCCGCCAAAACCTTCGAGAATGTCCTTCGGTGGCAGGTTACGCTCGCGAATCTTGCCTCCGTCGATATTGCTCTCGAGAGACCATTTTTCAGGATTGAAAACAGCGTCCTTGTAACCGTCATACCACGTGTATTTCACGGGTGGCTTATCGCCGCGCTTCGGAAATTCGTATTCGATCGTCGCCCAGGTCGGAGGAGACACCTCGCTCTGCGCTCCGCGTCCGTCGGCACTGACAGCCTTCACGCTCGTTGGAGCGCCGAGATCGGCAGCCCAATAGCTGAGGTCCATGATGTGACAAGCCATGTCGCCAAGAGCACCGGTTCCGAAGTTCCAGTATCCGCGCCATTTGAAAGGAGCGATTTTGGAGCTGTAGGGAACATACTCCGCAGGTCCGAGCCAAAGATCCCAATTGATGTGCTTGGGTGGCTCTTCGCCTTCGGGCCACTCGGGGATACCCTGTGGCCAAATCGGGCGGTTCGTCCACGCGTGAACTTCGGTAACGTCTCCGATGAGTCCCGCACGAACCAGTTCTACAACACGACGCATATGATCCTCGGCGTGGGCCTGATTGCCCATCTGAGTGACGACGCCCGTCTCGGCCGCGTATTCCGTGAGCTTGCGAGCTTCCCAGATTCCGTGAGTGAGCGGCTTCTGACAATATACCGCGCAGCCCTTCTTCATCGCTGCCACAGAGGCATGGGCGTGAACGTGGTCGGGAGTGGAAACGGTGACGGCGTCGATCTTGTCGCCCTCGGCCTCGAGCATTTCGCGCCAGTCGTCGTAGAATTTGGCGTCAGGGTAGTTCTCGCGAGTCTTTACCCAGTTACCCCCGACGTTCGGATACTTGTCCTTGTCGACGATGTCGCAAAGATGGGAAATATTGAATCCAGCACCGGCAGAGTTTCCGATATCGCTGGCTCCTTTTCCGGAAATACCGATACCGGCCAGGTTGATTTTGTCGTTTGCTCCGAACACACGGCTCGGGACGACTTGGAAGTTAAATGCGGCCGCTGTAGCGACCGCGCCTTTGACGAAGTTCCTCCGGGAGGTTTGTTTTTCCATAAATCGAATGATTGAATCACGAAATGGTGACCCAGAACGTTCCCCTACGATCCGCGTAGATCAATACCGTTTTTGTGGAGAAAAAAGACGCCAAGAGGCGAAGCGGGAGTTATGAGGAAATCAAGCACCCAACATCCCCGAAACTCCGCCCAATCCTTCGCGCCCATTTGCGAGGCCAAAGGCCTTTCTTCTCCATTCGTGTTTTCCATTCGTAGGCTTGTCCGGCACACCAAGGGCTGGAATCAGGGATCATTCTCAAAGTCTCGCTGGATAGGGGGATGCGAGGCATTCTTGGACGTCAATACCTGGCAGGATATCACTTCGTGAGGTGATATAAATTCTGTTCGATGGAAAAATGGGCACTACTAACAAGGTCACAGTCAACTTTGTGAGCAAACGTCCCGATGGTGGTATGTCCTTAACCTCGTCGAAGAAGGACCGTGGGATCACGAAGATATTGACGAAAACCTTCGACGAGTTCAGAAACGGCTCTACAACTGCATCGATGCGCTTGTGGCCGGAGTTGGTAGCGGAGCAGTTTCCGGAAAGCATCGGCCAGGTTGAGGTTATCCGGCTCGGCTGCTACGATCTACCAAATGATCGTGTGAAACAGTTCTTCAATGGATTTGTGCGTTTTATCGAGGGATCCGAAGAATACCAGAACGACATCAAATCCTCTCCGCACATCACTTCGTTGGAGTTCAAGATCGATCTTGAGTCGCTGAGCAAACGCACCGAACAACATGTAGATCTAAACACCTGACCCTTGGCGAGTTGAAAACATCATGAGCATTCAAGGACTAACCCGAAAAGCGGAGTCCACCCGCAGTCAGGCGTAGGATGATTTTGAGGTTCCCCAGCATCTCACTCCCCAAACAACTCCTCTCCCTCGGTCTGCGCCACAACCACGGCACCACAGGAATCACTGAACACATTCACTGCAGTCCGCGTCATATCGAGCGGTCGGTCCACTGCGAGGAGAAGCCCAATGACTGCTTCAGGATTGGGAATTTCAATATTGTAAACAATGATCGTGATCGCCACTAGACTCGCCGACGGAACTCCGGCCACTCCGATACTGGTCAGCAAGGCAAGCATGACAACGGTGAACTGGGTGCTCAATGCCATCTCCACGCCCAGAACCTGAGCCACGAACATGACAGCTACACACTCATAAAGCGCAGTGCCGTCCATATTTACCGTCGCCCCGAGTGGAAGTACGAAGCTGGAGACACGCTTCGAAGCACCGACATTGTTTTGCAAAGCGCGCATCGTCACGGGTAAAGTGGCAGAACTGGATGCCGTAGAAAACGCAGTCAATATCGCGTTCCCCATCGCAT
>JAKMGR010000354.1 GCA_022424805.1 Verrucomicrobiales bacterium | reverse complement strand
ATTGGGCAAGGCGAGCGCGACGATGTCCGTGCTCGGGCAACAGCTCGGGGGCGTAGGGAACCGACTCCGTGACGACGCTTGCTTCCTTCTCACCGAGATAGCTAGTTTCGTAGTCTTTGGACCGAGTTTCGCGGATCCCGGTGAGCTGCACGTCGGCCTGGGCATAGAAGGAAGCGAGTTCGTGGAAGTGCTCCTGCTTCCAGTGGTCGCCGAATTTATCATCGTGACACTGCATGCAGTCGAGACTGATCCCGAGGAACGCTCGTGAGGTCCGCGCTGCGAGTTTTTCTTCATCAGGACCACCTTTGTTCCCATCGACGACGGTGACCGTGAGAAAGTTCGTGGCCGGATTTGTCGTCCAGACTCCTTCCGAAGCGACAAGTTCCCGTACGAGTTCATCATAGGGTCGGTTTTCGGCCAACTGATCGGCCAGCCAATTTACCAGTCGCCTGCGGCGATAGACGAGGAAGGGGCCGCTTTCAACTCCGACAAAATTTCGGGCAAGGCGCTCGGCAAAGTAACTGTGGTAGCGGGGATCTTCGAAGAGATGATCGAGCCATGACTGCACGGGATCGGCTCCTTCAGGAAGTTGATTTAGTGCCCGCAATTCCTCAAGGGAGGGGACGGCACCAGTCAGGGCAAGGGAAAGCCGGCGCGCGAGAGTGTGAATGTCTGCTTCCGGGGTAGGCGTGAGACCTTTCCTCTCCCAATCCTTGCGAAATGCTGCGTTGACCGTATCAATTTTCGCCTTCGCCTGATCGGGAAATAAGGTTGCATCAATGGATTCCGGCCTCTTGGCCTGGAGAAATCCAGCAAAGAAAATGGTGCCTCCCACAAAGATCGCGAGAACGACTGCGAGACCAAGAATGAGACGGGTGGGAACAGGGAGAGACATGGGTGAGTTGCAAAAGGCGAAATGAGCGGTTCACTTGGAAAAGACGTCGCGTTGCCGGAATCGGTTACGGAGTGTCTCCGATTTTTATGGAAAAGGAAAGACTTGATCAGGCGGTGCATCGCAAGGGGCTGTGCGATTCGCGCGAAATGGCGAAGCGGCTTATCCTCGCCGGAGAGGTGCGTGTCGAAGGTATGGATGGCAATTTGAAGCCGGGCCTGAAGGTCAACGAGGACGTTGAGATTATCGTAAAAAGCCGCCCGAGGTTTGTGAGCCGGGGAGGTTTAAAGCTGGAAAAAGCACTCGATGAATTTGCCATTGAGGTCGAGGGAAAGGTTGCTCTCGACGCGGGGGCCTCTACCGGTGGATTCACGGATTGCCTGTTGCAGCGGGGTATTGAAAAGGTTTACGCCTACGACGTAGGGAAGAATCAACTCGCTTGGAAGCTGCGTAGTCACGAACGCGTTGTTTCGCGGGAGGGGATCAACATTCGATATCTCACCTCCGACGATCTTCCTGAACTTGTCGATCTCGTCGTGATTGACGTGTCTTTTATTTCCCTGACAATGATACTTCCGCCCATCTTCTCCGTTCTGAAACCCGATGGCGATGTTATCTGCCTGATCAAACCGCAATTCGAGCTGAAAAAGGAGCAAATCGGAAAAGGCGGGATTGTTCGCGAGCCGGAACTGCATGGAGACGCAGTGGAAAAGATTCGGAAATTCGTTGCCGGGCCGCTCGGAAAACGGTGGAATGGTCTCACACAGTCGCCTATCAGTGGCACTGATGGTAACATCGAGTTTCTTGCATGGCTGAAGCACCCCGAGTCGGAATCGTAGCGAACCCTTCGAAAGAAGGAGCAAAAGAACTGTTGTCTGATCTCATTGATCAGCTCGCTCGGCGAGAGGTTGAATACGTCCTCGAAAAGCAAACAGCGGAGTTTATCGGGGAAGAGGCGGGAACCAGTTTTGCCGATATCTGCGACAAGATTGATCTTCTCCTGGTCCTTGGAGGCGATGGAACCATTCTCTGGGTGCTCCGACAGCTGCGAGAGAAGATAAAACCTATCGCCGCGATCAACACCGGCACGCTCGGGTTTCTCACCTGTGCAACCGAAGAGGAAAGCTCGGTGTTGATTGATGCTCTCGTGACCGGAGATTACGAAACGACTGAGAGACTCGTGATTGAGGGACGATTCGAGACCGGTGGAAAAGTGGTCAATCGCTTCGTTGGTCTGAACGAAGTCACCATTTGTCGGGGCGTTGATTCTCGGGTCATCCACGTCGAGGCAATAATCAATGGCCAGTCGGCGAACCGCTACACCGGAGACGGACTTATTCTTGCAACGCCAACAGGGTCGACCGCCTACTCACTTTCCGCTGGAGGTCCACTCCTTCAGCCCGGTGCCAACGTTTTTGCGGTCACTCCGATCTGTCCGCACACACTGGCAAATCGGCCCCTCGTCGTAGGTGCCGACAGCAAAGTGGTTTTCGAAGCACCTGAGCAGCGGGACGATCTCGCCCTAATGGTCGATGGTCAACTCGTTGCTTCTGTCAACCAGCCCTCCACGATTTCGATGCAGAAAGCCGGCTTTTGCCTGCCATTAATTTCCCTGCCCGGACAGAATTTCTTCGGAGTTCTCCATCAAAAACTGGGGTGGACGGGGAGTGCGATATAGTGCCAGATTGCAAAATGAGATGATGTCTTGCAGCTTTTATTCTCTTCGTTTCCACAGTAATTGACGTTTCGGAAGAATATTGGTTTTCGCTTGATGTGGGCGATTCTTGGACCTTTCAGGATGATGCCGGATCGATGACGATACGCATTGTCGAGGAAGCTGAAATTGCCGGAGAGAAAGCACTGAAGGTGAGCTGGTTTAACGCCGAGGAAGAGCACCCCTGCTAGTCAGAATATTGGAGGGAGTCAGAGGGGTAATATCTGGTCTGTGACCTCGGGATGGGTTTACTAGGAATGTGCACACACAATCCGGCCTCACAGAGGCCGCAGGGCTAGCCTCCCAGCTATAGTAGGCATGTTCGAACCTTTACAAATCCCGTTTCATCGAGAAGTCACATCGATCGGATTGATGTGGTGGCACGAAGGATTGGAAACCGTATAGCTCATAGAGGCGATGCGACTCCTTAAGGGAATCGGCGGTCTCGAGCCACATTGTCCGGTAGCCCAGTTTTCGACCGCTTTCGATTGCGTGGTCAAGAAGTCGCTTTCCCCAGCCTTGTCCGCGCAATTCTTTCGCGAGATACATTTTCCTCAACTCACAGAGATCATCACCAGTCCGATGAACGGCGACTGTCCCGATGATTCTCCCTTCGTCGCTCTCCATTACGTCGAAGCTGCCTCTGTTTCCACTGTAGTGGGCGGCAATATCGGCAAGGTCGGCGTCGGTAGTCTCGGGAGATGGCTCAAGGCCATAGTCGCGAAGAATTCCGAAAATCAGGGCCTCGATAACCTCACGATCAGCGCTCGTCGCAGGTCGCAGCGTCATTGAGTCAGCTGGGCTGATGGCTCACCTACTTGATGCGCAAGAGAGCCTCTTCGGTTCGCACGATGAATCCATCGGAAATAACACCGAAGGATGAAAGGCCGTATTCACCGATGTCGTTTTCTTCCACCTTGTCGAATCTCTTATCAGGTTTAACCACTGTGGTGATGCCTTCTCCGTTGTGGAAAAAGAGATGATCGGATGCGTAAACAGGTGAAGAGGAGTAGCCACCCTGGGGCGCAAGTCGCTCGGAATAATACGTTTCGCCGGTAACGGGATCGATGCAGGAGAGAATGCCTTTGTCGTCGTTCACAAAAAGTAGATCATTCACGATGATAGGGGAGCTTTCTTTCGGAATCGCCTTTTCCACTTTCCAGGCCAGGTTAGACTCGGTGATATCTCCCCTCGATTCTGCGTTTACATTGACGGCGTACAGGATGGCGCGATTGAAGCCAGAGCAGACGTAGATTTTCCCATCGTGGTAGAGCGGTCGGGGAACGACGGAATAACCCTCGCCGTAAAGAAAACGCCAGATTTCTTTTCCGTCCTCCGGATTGTAGGAAATCACGGCTCCCGATCCCGGGAGGACGACCTGATCTTTTCCGGCAACCTCGATTTTCAGTGGTGTAGCGAAAGAAAAGGGGCGGCTCACCTCGACGTCGCGTGGTGTTTCCCAGGTAATCTTGCCGTCGTTTTTGTTGAGTGCTACGACAACGGGGTCTTTCGCGCCATCGCAGGAAAAGATGAGTTTGTCACCGACGAGGGCTGGGGAACCGCCCGTGCCATGGACAGGTTTGAACTTGATGGATTCCTGCTTCCAGAGAATTTCCCCACTGACTGTATTTAGCGCGGCAGTTCCGTGGTGGCCGAAGTGGCAATAGAGTCGGCCGTCCTCAAAAAGCGGAGTGGGGGAAGCGTGGCTGTTTTTCTTGTGCTGATGATCTGCCTCGCGGGAAAAGATCTCTTTTGTCCAGATCGTAGAGCCGTCGTCGAGTTTGTGACATTGTGCTCGAAGGGATAGATCAGATCCATCTTCGACTGCAGTGGTGATGAAAATGCGATCTCCGATGATCACAGGAGACGACCACGCCTTTCCTTCGACCTCGACACGCCATTCGATGTTCTTTTGCTCGGACCACTCGAGAGGAACTTTCGCCTCGGGTGCGTGTCCGTTTTTGAAAGGGCCCCGAAATTCAGGCCAGAGGTTGGCCTGAGCCTGGGAACTCAGGTAGAAAAGTGCAGTAGCTAAAAGTAAACGCATCATTCGTTTACTACAGCGCGCGAGCCGCGATTGCTCAAGGCCGCGTTAACGTGTCGGACCAGATTGCTTGAGAAGGGAAACAGGCAGGAGGCTGATTTGCATTTGGCACTCTTTTCCTGATCTTTTGCCTAGGTATTCTCTGGAGCGATTTGACTCATGGGGAGCGTTTTCGGACTATTTTTCGTCAATTTGACGGTTGAGTCACGTTTATGGAGGACGTAACAAAGGAGAGGGAACGCGGAAACC
>JAKMGR010000352.1 GCA_022424805.1 Verrucomicrobiales bacterium | reverse complement strand
GGTTTCCGGGAAACGCCGCGATCTTAAAAGTGAAGCGAATTATTTCGGTTTGCCAAATGATTTGTTTGCCTGAAATAAGCGGAATTCCGCGTTTTTGCGGGGTTCTCGCTCATTCCGGGCGTTTCATTTGAAAACGGTCCTCCGTTCGGCAGTAACCCGATGGAACTTCCATACGCCCAATCGGGGAGAAATTTTCAGGATCTACGAGCAAAGTTTCGGAATCGAGGATGCCATCGCGAGTCACAACTCGATCGATCAGGCCGATGACTAGACGGTTTCGCCCGATCTCCATCGTGGACCATTCTCGACACTCTAGGGCAACCGGCGCTTCGGTAATACGCGGAGGCGTTACCATCGAGCTTGGCTCGGTGTGCAGACCTGCCAGTTCGATCTCACTGACGCCATGTTCAACTTGCGCCGAAGTCAGATTCATCGCTTCGGCACAATTCTCATCAACAAGGTTCACGACGAACTCACCTGTCCGTCGAATATTGCGTGCCGTGTCCTTCGGGATACCCGGCTCTTTATCACCAGGAGCGAATCCAAGAATCGGCGGCCTTGTGCCGAATACATTGAAGAAAGAAAACGGTGCCGCGTTGACTCGTCCCTTTTCGTCCTGTGTCGTCACCCACGCAATCGGGCGAGGCGTGACAAGCCCTGCGAGAAGCTTGTAGGCATGGCGCGCATCGTCGCCGGTGAGGTCAAATTCCATCCCCACGCCCATATTCCAGGTAACACTGAAACGACGAACCTACTTAATGACGTTTTTCGCGAGAGGCGGAGTAACGATCGTTGCCTCTTTGCGAAAGGTGCGCTTGAACTTTTCGCCCCAGGCACCGTTGCTATATACCTTGCGGTAGGTGATCACAACCGCCTCGTAGGTATCGGAATTATCGCGGTCAGTAATCGTGACATCTTCACGGCACCACTCGATGTGACCCAGCTGCTCAGGCATGGGATTGCAAAGCTTCTTCTTAAACGCAAGATGCGGGAACACTTTGCAAAAGCTTATATCCTTGCGCTTGAAGCGGCACTTGAACTCAGGCTTGATGTTTCTGTACTGCTTAATCTCTTTCACTGGCTCTTGAGAAAGAGAGAGCGAAGTGGAAGCAAAAAGAAGGGCCAGAGTAATATAGAAAAATTTCATCGAGTTGGATGAGTCTGCTTGAGTCGTCATCATTGAGAGAAAACCAGTTGAATTCAAGGGGTTTTTCTGTGGAATAATGGGACCCACCCGACTCTTGAGACAGAACAGCCAGAACATCGACCACAAAGTAGGCAGCAGCTGGTCTACACCCCGTTTAGCAAACCTCCTCCAGACTCGCCAGCTTTCCCCGTCCACCGAGTGCCGTGGCCTTGATCGCTGCCGTTGCGCTGGCGATTTTCGCGCAGGTCTTCCAATCTTCCCCCCGGGCGACCGCCGCTAGAAATGCACCATGGAAAACGTCACCGCATCCGGTGGTATCTATTACCTTATCGACGGGAAATGCGGGCTGAAAGAAGCCCTCCCCTTCTGAATTCAAAAACCAGCTTCCGTTTTCACCACCTGTGATTCCGACAATTGTGGCTCCCCGGCTGAGCAACGATGACAATTGGGCATCACGGTCTTCACTCCCGGTGGCCCTTTCCGCAAAATCACGGGCCACAATGAGAATGTCAACCTGCTTCAGCAATCGTTCGAATTTCTCGTCATAACGATGCTCCCCACCATCGAAGGAAACCAGCCCGCCAGCATCGTGCACGATTTCCGCCGCAGTCACGCAAGCGGGCCAATGACGTCCATTCAGATGCAGAATGCGGCACTCGCTCAGGGCCGCCGCGGGCAATTCCTCTTTCGAAAGCTCATCGAAGTCACCTCGGTGAAACACGACATGTCTTTCTCCGTTGCTTTTACGAACCAGAACCGTGCCAAAGGTACTCGTTCGATCGGGTTGCAGTTGCAGGAATGGTGTCGCAACGCCGAACGTCTCATATTCCTCGAGGATCAAGCGGCCTCGCCAGTCATCACCAATGCGGTCAATGATCCCGCAGCTCGCACCTTGCCGAGCTGCAGCACAAAGAGCGGTCGGGACAGGTCCCCCACCCATCGTGACCGATTTCGAAACTTCGGTTACCCCTGAGTCAGTAGGGAATTCATCGACCACCTTGATCGTATCGATCATGGACATTCCGATTCCTAGAATGTCCATGATGGAAAAAGCCTGGCGCAGCCGCCCTGCGGATTAGCTGTGGTATTCCTTGAGCCAGGAAGTCACGGCGGAGGTCATTTTCTCCAGACCATCGTCGTTGTAGACATGATCGACACCTTCAAGAATCACGAGTTCTTTCGGCTCATAAGCAGCTCCGTAAATCTCACGACCTTCGTCTACAGGGACGACATCGTCTGCATCACCATGAACGATGAGCC
>JAKMGR010000322.1 GCA_022424805.1 Verrucomicrobiales bacterium | reverse complement strand
GATTGGAAATCTGGTCCCGGCCGACGCCTCGGGAAAGTACGGGCCCTATGCCCTCGCAAAACAACGTCCTGACTGGTTCAGCGATGCCATCATGCCCGAATCCGCTTCCGGCGAACCGTTTCGAGATCCCGAGTATCGATGGGTGGGAACCGTGCTTTCCTCCTTCGGAATCTGCTACAACACCGACATCCTGACCCGACTCGGAATCGACGAAGGGCTGAGCCGCTGGGATGACCTCACCGACCCCCGTCTCGCCGGACAGATTGCCCTTGCTGATCCAACCAAATCCGGATCGACGACGAAGGCTTTCGAGATGCTTATCCAGGAGCAAATCCAGCGACTCGTCCGGGACGGAACGGAGGAGGACAGCGCTGTTCGTGAAGGATGGAATAATGCCATTCAGATGATCATGCAAATCAGCGCGAACAGCCGCTACTTCACCGATTCCGCCGCGAAAGTGCCGCGAGATGTCGCCCTCGGAGATGCCGCTGCCGGAATGTGCATCGATTTCTACGGTAGAACCTTCAATGAGATCTTTCAGAGGGGAGACGGCGACTCTCATGTCCAATTCGTCATTCCGCGTCAGGGCACATCCATCGGAGCCGACCCGATCGGAATGCTTCGTGGCGCGCCGAGCCCTGAACTGGCTCATCTCTTCGTCGAGTTTGTTCTCTCACCCGAAGGGCAGAATCTCTGGAACCTGAAACCGGGTGTGAAAGGCGGACCAAAGCGATTCTCTCTTCGCCGGCCTCCAATCCGGAAGGATTTCTACGAGCTGGAAAACTCGGAGCTACGAGCGGATCCGGATCTTTTCCCTTACGACCTGGCCAAAGATTTCATCTACCATCCCGAACGAACCGGTTCGCTTTTTGCGCATCTGCGATTCGTGATCCGTTGCGCCTGCATCGAGCCACACCACGAGCAAAAGGAAGCATGGGAGGCGCTGATCGACGCCGGGATGCCGGAAGGAAAGCTAGCTGAGTTTCTGGATGTGTCAGGAATAGACTACGACTCGGTGCTGAGTGAAATCGCTCCGGTTCTCGGCAAACGCGACAAAGTCGCCGAAATCCGCCTCGCCCGAGACCTGTCATCCAAGTTCCGAGAGCGGTATAAGAAAATAGCGGGAGGTGGAAAGTGAAATCGGGAGATGAAACTGCTTTCGTCGGCACAGGGGACTGTGCCCCTCCAAGCTTCGCCTTCACATTTAATGTGGAGGGGCAAGCTGCCGCTTACCCACTGCCTTTCCTCGCCACACAGCCCTTTGCGCCTCTGCGCCTTTGCGTGCGGCTTTCCTTTCAACCCCGTCTCGCTGCGTGACCCGGAAGCTCTCCATCTTCATCTACACGGTGACGGTAGTGTTTTTCGCGCTGTTTTTCATCTATCCGATCTGGCACACGGTGAAAGAAGCCTTTCACTCTGCTGAGGGCGGCTTCACCTTTGCATATGTGGCCGAGCTATTTCTGAATCCCATTTACGTTGAGGGCCTTGTGAATAGTTTTTACATGGGTCTTTTCTCGACTTTGCTGTCGATTTCGATCGCTCTGCCTCTCGCACTTCTTGCCAACACCTGGAATTTTCGAGGAAAAGATCTGCTCAACTCGCTTGTTCTCGTTCCCCTGATCCTACCACCCTTCGTCGGTGCGCTGGGCGTGAAGCAAATTCTCGGACAAGCCGGCGCTTTCAATTCGTTCCTCATCGATCTCGGCCTGATGAGCGCCGAAGCCCCTTTCGACTTGCTCGGCCAAGGTCGGCTCTTCGGGGTCGTGCTGATGAACGCACTCCATCTCTATCCCATCGCCTACCTCAATATCACGGCAGCGCTGGCGAATGTGGATCCGGCAATGGAAGAGGCTGCGGAGAATCTTGGCTGTCACGGCATCCGGAGACTCCGGAAAATCACGCTCCCTCTCATCATGCCGGGACTTTTCGCGGGGGCTACGATCATTTTCATCTGGTCATTCACGGAGCTTGGCGTGCCCTTGATTTTTGACTTCACCCGTGTCACATCCGTGCAGATTTTCGACGGGATCAAAGATCTCAGCGGCAACCCCTTCCCCTACGCCCTCGTTGTCG
>JAKMGR010000300.1 GCA_022424805.1 Verrucomicrobiales bacterium | reverse complement strand
TCAGGATTACGAAGCCAATAGTGACCAACAGCACGGTCCTCATCGGGATTCATGATCTCACCTGCCTCAATCGCGGCGCAATCGCGAAACGCACGCGCAATCTTGCTCTGCATTTCCTCCGACCACTCGCTCGGAGCATTCATTCGGCTCGTGTCGAGTGTGAACCCGATATCAGGATATCGGATTACGGATTTCTGGTAAGTGCCCCAATCGCTCATATTTCGTTTTTATGATCGACAGATCGGCGCCTTACGCAAAAGGTTTCACCATGAAAATTCTTTCTGCTTTTGCTCTCGCTCTTTCGTTTTCTCTCCTCGCCAACATCGCGATAGCCGATCATCACGAGAAATCAGAGGGCCCATTGTTCCGCCACGCGGTCTATTTCCAGTTCAAAGATTCAGCAACGGGCCCTGAAATTGAGCGCATCGTCGAAGAGTTTCTTCTTTTGAAAGAAAAGATCGATACCATTATCAGTGTCGAATGGGGCGTTTCCGAGAGCGTCGAAGGATTGAATGACGACTTCACCCATTGCTTTCTCGTTTCATTCAAAGACAAAGCGGGACTGGAAACCTATATCCCCCATCCCGAGCACAAGAAGTTCGTGGAAATTCTGAAGCCAAGCCTGGAAAAGGTATTCGTATTCGATTACACGCAGCGTGATTGACCCAACTCCTTTTCCAATTATCAGGGCAGTTTTTCCCGGTTTTTCCGGCCTTCATTGCCTGCATCACCCCGGAAAATGCATATTACATGACAGAAAAAGTTGGGAAATACCGCTTGCGACTCTGTCCCTGCAAAACCTAAGTAGGCGGCTCAACGTAACTTCTTCATATGAGTACTCTAGGAAAATCGGCTAACGAAGGCATCAAAGACGCCAGCGAATACCTGCGCGGGACCATTCTCGATGGTCTTGCCGACTCAGCGACCGGCTCGCTTTCCAAAGACGACCAGCAGCTCACCAAATTTCACGGAATTTACCAGCAGGACGATCGCGATATCCGCAAAGAGCGGAGAAAAAAGAAGCTTGAGCCTGCCTATTCATTCATGATTCGAGTCCGCGTGCCAGGGGGAGTCTCGACGCCCGAGCAGTGGATCGAAATGGATCGCATTGCTCAAGAACATGCCAACGGAGCCCTCAAGTTGACGACTCGCCAGGCCTTTCAGTTTCACGGCGTAATTAAGAGCAATCTCAAAAAGTCGATCGCCGAAATCAATGAAGCACTTTTCGATACGCTCGCCGCTTGCGGAGACGTGAACCGCAACGTGATGTGCAACCCGAACCCCATGCAGTCCAAAGTGCACGGCGACGTGCTGGAATTGGCCACACAGATTTCCGATCACCTCAGTCCGCGTACCGGAGCCTACCACGACATCTGGATCGACGATGGGAGCGGCGAAAAGGTAAAAGTCACTTACGATCCCCCATTGATCGATGACATTGCGGATCCGGAAGAGCCGATCTACGGCAAGCACTACCTTCCCCGGAAATTCAAGACCGTCATCGCCGTTCCACCAAGTAACGACGTCGACATTTACGCCCACGACTTGGGATACATCGCAATCCTTGAAGGTGATGACAAAATCGTCGGCTACAACATCACTGTTGGTGGAGGAATGGGAATGACTCACGGAAACGAGGAGACATTCCCCCGGCTCGCCGATGGTCTCGGTTTCTGCACTCCTGACCAAGCCGTCAAAGTCGGCGAGGCCGTCGTCCGCGTTCAGCGTGACCACGGAAATCGCGACGTCCGGACGAATGCCCGACTCAAATACACGATCGAGCGTCTCGGCATCAACAAATTTCGCGAGGAAGTGGAAAAGCTCTGCGGCTTCGAACTTGAGAAACCACGTGATTTCGAATTCGAAGACAATGGCGATCGCTATGGTTGGATCGAAGATCACGAAGGAAATTTCCACTACACCATGTTTGTGGAGAATGGTCGGGTCTACGACACCGAAGAGTATCCTCTCCTGACCGGACTTCGCGAGATTGCAGAGATTCACGAAGGCGACTTTCGTCTCACCGCCAACCAGAACCTCATCATCGCGAACATCTCCCCCGGAAAGAAAGCGGAGATCGAAAAGCTTCTCGAAGAATACAACATGGTCGACTCCTACGAGCGTTCCGCCCTGCGCCTCAACTCGATGGCCTGCGTTTCGCTTCCCACTTGCGGACTCGCCCTCGCCGAATCGCAGCGCTACCTGCCAGAACTGGTTTCCGAAATCGAATCCGTTCTTGAGGATACCGGGCTTCGCCACGATGCGATCACCATTCGCATGACGGGATGCCCGAACGGCTGCGCCCGCCCCTACATTTCCGAGATCGGTTTTGTGGGACGCGCTCCAGGCAAATACAACCTCTACCTGGGTGGCGGCTTTCACGGCGAACGCCTCAGCAAGCTCTATGCACCGTCGGTTAAAAGTGACGAGATCAAAACCGTTCTCGAGCCTATCATTCGCGACTACGCAGAAAACCGCAAAGACGGAGAGCACTTCGGTGATTTCACAATCCGTGCCGGTTATATTAAAGTGACCGAGAACGGACGCGATTTTCACAAGGACTTCGTCGAGCCAACCCTCTCCGTTTGAACTGAAGTAGCCGAGCAGATTATTCTTCCATGAGCATTCCAGCCAACTCACCGCTTTCGCCTGATCAGCAACAAATCGCGAATCAACTCGCCGCCGGCCTCTCAGCTGAACAGGCCAACTGGCTCTCCGGATTTTACGCCGGCATCGCCCACACTGGAGCGCCGCCCATTACCGCACCGGCCGCCAAAACCGAGCTGACAATCCTCTACGGCTCCGAATCAGGAAACGCGGAAAAGCTCTCTAGCGATGTCGCCAAGGCCGCGGGCAAGCAGGGCTTCAAAACCAAAGTCGTCAACATGGCCGATGCCAATGCCGCGACAATGTCCAAAGCTGAAAACCTTTTCGTAATCGTCAGCACGTGGGGCGAAGGCGATCCTCCCGAAGGAGCGATCGACTACTACGAGGAATTCATGTCCGACAAGATGCCGCAACTACCGAACGTGAAATACTCCGTTCTGGCTCTCGGCGATACCAGCTACGAACATTTCTGCAAAATCGGAAAAGACTTCGACGAGCGTATCAACAAGCTTGGTGGTGAACGCATCTACGATCGCGTCGATTGCGACGTCGATTTTGAAGAGCCATTCCAAAAGTGGCTCACCGGCGCTCTCGCCGCGCTCCCAAGTGGGGAACCTGCAGCACCGGGATCGGCCGCTCCCGCCGTCGCACCTGCCGCAACCGTTTACGATAAGAAAAATCCCTATTCTTCCGAGCTTTCTGAAAGGATCGTTCTCAACGGCACGGGATCGATCAAGGAAACACTCCACGTCGAACTTTCTCTTCAGGGATCCGGTCTCACCTACCAGCCCGGCGACTCACTCGGAATTTACCCCGAGAATCGCAGGGAGGACATCGAGGCCGTTCTTGCCGCGACCGGCCTCGAAGCGAACTCCAAGCTCGGTGACACCACTCTCGCCGAGGCGCTGAAAACAGACTTCGACATCACATCGCTGAGCCCCGCCATCGCGATGAAATACAACAAGGTCGTCGAAAGCGAGGATTTGCAGAAAGCCCTCGAAGACAAGGCTGCTTTCAAAGATTGGATTTGGGGGCGCCAGCTCGTCGATCTCCTCGAGAGCTATCCCAACAAAAAATGGGAGGTCGATACATTTACCGGACTGCTTCGCCCACTTGCTCCGCGGCTTTACAGCATTGCTTCCAGCCAGGCAGCCCATCCCGATGAAGTTCACCTCACCATCGCAGCAGTACGCTACAGCGCACACGGTCGGGATCGAGTCGGGGTTTGCTCCACCTACGTCGCCGACAAAGTTGATATCGGCGACACAGCCAAGGTCTTCTTTCATTCCAACAACAACTTCCGCCTACCCGAAAACGACGAGACTCCAATCATCATGGTTGGCCCCGGCACCGGAATTGCACCATTCCGTGCGTTTATTGAGGAGCGCGCCGCCCGTGAGGCAAACGGAAAGAACTGGCTCTTTTTCGGAGACCAGCATTTCTCTTACGATTTCCTGTATCAGCTGGATTGGCTCGACTATCTTGAGGACGGCATCCTGACGGAACTTTCCACCGCCTTTTCCCGGGACCAGAAAGAAAAAATCTACGTCCAGCACCGCCTCGAAGAGCTCGGCGCTGAAATCTGGGAATGGCTCGAAAAAGGTGCCTACTTCTACGTCTGTGGAGATGCCACCCGCATGGCCAAAGACGTCAACCAAGCCCTACTCGACATCGCGCAGGAACACGGTAAGAAGTCTCCCGAAGACGCCAAAGTCTGGCTCACCGCCTTGCGGAAAGAGAAGCGCTACCAGCGCGACGTTTACTGAGCGACGGACGGAATTCCCTCCATGCCTACCGCAGAGGTTTCCTTACATTTCGCTTGCTATTCCGGGCTGATCACCTCAACCATGGGTTCCCTCTGCTTCATATCCCAGGTTCGCTTGAACTCTCCCGTGATCTCGATTTCTTCGCGTGGAACAACCTAGAATTTCACGAAGCTGGAAAATGTGGTGGGAACTCCAAGCTGGTAGATGTATCGACCTTCACTGAAAATGTGATATTTGGCGTTGGAGCCACAATATTCCATACCTATGGGTCGTTGCTCAGTCACCTGCTTACCAAACTCCGCCGCCGACCTCTCCTTGGGGATGTGAGGATTGGGAAGAAAGATACACCCCGGAGCGCTCATCGCCGCGACAGCGAGAAAGAAACAGACTTTAGAC
>JAKMGR010000296.1 GCA_022424805.1 Verrucomicrobiales bacterium | reverse complement strand
CCTGATATCAATCAGGCCCACTACTTTTGATACGCATTTTGCTAATTACAGGTCTTGCGTTGTATACAATTTTATATTCCAATTCAAACTTTACAAACCCCCACCGTTACAACCGAACTCATGAACACTCTCTTGGTAATCATACCAATCTTCGGAATCATTGCTCTTGGCTTCACCTTCTGGCGCTCTTCCTGGGTCAGCAAACAGGATCCGGGAACTGACACGATGAAGAAGATCGCCGACAATATCGCTGTCGGTGCCATGGCCTTCCTCCGGGCCGAATACAAGGTCCTTGCGATCTTCGTCGTCTGCATCGCCGTCCTTCTCGCTTTCATGGGATTTCGTGATCCGGAGAACAATTCTCCGCTGGTTGCGGTCTCCTTCATCGTCGGAGCGGTCTGCTCGGCTCTGGCTGGATTCATTGGAATGCGGGTTGCGACAAAAGCGAACGTCCGCACCACTAACGGTGCTCGAGTCAGTCTTGGCGAGGGTCTGAAGATCGCCTTTGCCGGCGGATCGGTCATGGGACTCGGCGTTGTCGGTCTCGGATTGCTCGGTCTCGGATCACTGATCCTCATTTTCGGAAGCATAATCGGAACCGATGCTGGTTCCATTGGCAAGCTGATGACAATCATCACCGGTTTCTCTTTCGGTGCTTCGTCCATCGCTCTCTTTGCTCGTGTCGGTGGCGGTATCTACACCAAAGCGGCTGACGTCGGCGCCGACCTCGTCGGAAAAGTGGAAGCCGGAATCCCAGAGGATCACCCGCTCAACCCCGCAACGATCGCGGATAACGTGGGTGACAATGTGGGCGACGTGGCCGGTATGGGAGCTGACCTTTTCGAGTCCTATGTCGGATCGATCATCGGAACAATGGTCCTGGGAAGTGTCTTCATGGTTCTTCCGGAATACTCCGAACTGCCTCTTGGCGGCGTAGTTCTTCCCCTCCTGCTTGCGGCTCTCGGAATCGTGTCCTCCATCATTGGAACTTTCCTCGTCCGTGTCAAAGAAGGCGGCAGTCCACACCGCGCCCTGAATATTGGAGAAATTACCGCCGGGGTCATTCTCCTCATCGGTGCATTCATCATCATCGGACAGGTTCTTCCTGATAAATGGACCGTCGATGGAAAGGAATTCACTTCCATGGGTGTTTTCGGAGCGATCGCTCTCGGTCTCGTCTCCGGGATCGCGATTGGTTACATCACCGAACACTACACCGGAACCGGAACGAAGCCTGTCATCGGCATTGTCCGCCAGTCCGTAACCGGATCGGCCACGAATATCATCGCCGGACTCGGTGTGGGAATGATTTCCACCGCTCTGCCCATCATTGTTCTCGCTTCGACGATCCTCGCTTCGTATCACCTTGCTGGTCTTTACGGTATCGCAATCGCAGCGGTCGGCATGCTAAGCAATACCGGCATCCAGCTCGCTGTCGACGCCTACGGTCCCATCTCGGACAATGCCGGTGGTATCGCAGAGATGAGCGAACTCGAGCCGGAAGTTCGCCAGCGCACAGACAAGCTCGATGCAGTTGGAAATACGACAGCCGCGATCGGAAAAGGATTCGCGATCGGATCAGCTGCGCTTACTGCTCTCGCACTTTTCGCTGCCTTCAAAACAACCTGGGAGGCAACGCACGATGCCAAGCTAAGCATTGAGGTAACCGACCCGAAAGTGGTCGCTGCCCTTTTTGTCGGAGGCATGCTGCCTTTCCTTTTCTCGGCTTTCTCCATGGAAGCCGTCGGTCGCGCTGCCATGTCCATGATTGAAGAGGTGCGCCGTCAGTTCCGTGAGATCCCCGGACTCAAAGCCGGTCTCGACGCGATGAATCGCAACGAAGATAAGTCCATGGATGAATGGTCCGAGGAGGATCGTGGCATTTTCGATCAGGCCATTTCCGAAGCCGAATATGGCAAGTGTGTTGAGATTTCGACCAAGGCCGCGATTCGCGAAATGATCAAACCAGGACTGCTTGCTGTTGCTGCGCCTGTGCTGGTTGGATTCATTGGTGGAGCCGAAATGCTTGGTGGACTGCTTGCCGGAGTCACCGTTACCGGAGTTCTTCTCGCCCTCTTCCAATCCAACGCTGGTGGCGCCTGGGACAACGCGAAGAAGATGATCGAAGAAGGTTTCGAAGTGAATGGTGAGCAGCTTGGAAAAGGTACCGAGGCTCACAAGGCAGCCGTTGTCGGTGATACCGTCGGAGATCCGTTCAAGGATACTTCGGGACCGTCGCTGAACATTCTTCTGAAGCTGATGAGCGTCGTTGCGCTCGTGATTGCTTCAATGATTTAATTTCAAATGCCTCTCCCGCATCGCCAGCGCGAAGCGGGGAGGGGCAAGCTCCCGCTTACGTGTGATAGCAGGGACGGCTGATCGATATCACTCCTTCAGCACAGCGCCCTTCTCCATCTTTTCCTCACTCTCAACGCCGATCAAAAAGCGCTCTTTACCCGCTATCCAATTCTTGAGTTTCCGTTCAGCGTTTTCGATCTGATCTTCATTCAGAATAGGCCGGAGGCTTTCAAATGCCGCCCGCGTCAATTCGATATCGGCCTCTACGTAGGTCTTGCGATGCCGGGAGAGGCTCCGTTACAGAGATGAGAGGCTTTTTTTGCGCAAATAGAAATGACTGAGGCGCGAATTGCCCCCTTGCCCTTTCCCAATATCCTTGGCTAACTACGCGACCATGAAACCATTGTTTTCCTTTTTGACCCTTGTTGCTCTTTTTGGCAGCTCCACACTCTCCGCTCACGAGGCGGCCAAAGAAATGGCCGATGCCGCAAAAGTCTGGCTCCAGGCACTTTCTGCGGAACAAAAAGCTCAGGCCACCTACAAACTCACCGCTGAAGAACGGGAAAACTGGCATTTCATTCCGAAGCCTTTCGAAGGTGAGGAAATGCGGATTGGTCTCACCCTCAAGGATATGGAGCCCCAGCAGCGCCACCTCGCCTATGCATTGCTCAGCACGGGCCTGAGCCACCGAGGGTATCTTACCAGCACGCAAATCATGAGCCTCGAGCATGTCCTCTGGGAGATGGAGCAGGATGCAAAGCGCGATACGGAGATGTACTACTTCACCGTGTTTGGTGAACCCGGCGCAAAGGCCTGGGGATGGAAAATGGAGGGCCACCACCTTTCGCTCAATTTCACAATCGCCGATGGAAAAGTCACTTCGGTTACGCCCAATTTCTTCGCATCGAACCCCGGCAAAATTCCCAAGGGCCAGCGCAAAGGCCTCCAGGTTCTCGCTCGGGAAGAAAATGTCGCCCGCCGCCTCGTCCAATCACTGAACGACGAACAGCGCGCCAAAGCGATCGTTGAGGAAAAAGCCCCGCGCGATATTCTCACCGCAGCCGAGTCGACCGTGGAGTCTCTTGGCGACGCTGGCATTGCCCAGTCCGCTCTCAATGAGGAGCAGCAGCAAAATTTGCAGCAACTCATTCGCGTCTACGTAAAGCGCACCCGCGACAAGGTCGCGAGAGACGAGCTCGCCAAGATTGAAGAAGCCGGGCTCGACAAGATCATTTTCGCCTGGGCCGGTGGAACGGAAAAAGGAGATCCCCACTACTACCGCGTCCAGGGTCCCACCTTCCTTCTCGAATATGCCAACACACAGAACGACGCCAGCCATGTGCATGCGGTCTGGCGTGACTTCGATGGTGACTTCGGTCGCGATGTGCTGAAAGAGCACTATCAGAAGCACCACGAAGAGAAAAAGGCTGAATAATCCAAGGGCAAGCCTTTCATGTCGGCAAAATTCCGATCCGAAGACGAAGAGGACCTCATCCGTCTCAAGAAGATGCTCCGAAAGGTGCTCGGAGACGATGAGGCTCAGGTTCGTCGGCGACTCGAGAGCCGCGACGAGACTCGCATTCTCGACATCGCCTGCGGGGAATGTCGGGAAGCTGAGGTGCTAACCGACTTCATCGCTGACCTCCGTGGCAACAAAGACGGAGAAGTTCGTCTCACGGGAATGGATGTCCGGGCGCGGGAAATCGAAGACGCCCAGCGACGCTTCGGCGGAAAGCGGGATTTGGAAAACCGCCCCGGCACTCGCGAGTGCGAATTCCTCACTGGAGACGCAAGCAAGCTGGATCAACACGCGGAACTGGGAGAAAACTTCGACTTCGTATTCATGCGCCACCAGAACTACTGGAATGGCGCAAAGACCTGGGAAGAAATTTACGATCAGGCCCTGGGAAAACTGGATGACGAAGGTCGTCTCATCATCACGAGTTATTTCGATAAGGAGCACGAGCTCGCGCTGGAAGCGATCAAGCGACTCGGCGGCGAACTCATTAGTTCCGAATTCAACTCCGAGACCCGGGAACTGATAACGGAAGGGAAATCCGTGGATCGCCATGTTGCGATTTTCAAAAGGAAGAAGTAAATCCGGATGAAGGGGCTGCTGCTGACCGTTCTCGGACTGGCTCTCTTTTTCGTCGTTGTGATATATCTTTGTCAGGGTCGCTTCATTTACTTTCCGCGAAAGTATCACTCTTCAACAGAAGGTCTTGCTCGAGTAAAGGCCCTGTCTTTCTTGTCGGGCGGAAAGAAACAGTATCTTCTTCTGCCCAATCGGGAAGGCAACGTGTCACCGAAACGAATCTGGTGGATCTTCAGCGGAAACGGATCTGTCGGTCTTGACTGGCTCGAGCTGACCGAAGCCGTCAAAAATCCCGAAGTCGCATTCGTTCTCTTCGATTATCCCGGATACGGATTCAACAAGGGTAGTGCCAGTCCGGACCGGATCGCGAGATCTATCGATGCCGCCATCCCCGCAGTCGCAGAAAGTTTCGACCTGTCCGAGAACGACCTTCTCCAGCGCTCCAGCGCGACCGGGCACTCTCTCGGTTGTGCCGTCGCCCTCGACTTCGCACAACGTCACGGGCTGAATCGAGTTATTGCCATTGCCCCCTTCACAACGATGGCGGCGATGGCTCGCAGGCAGATGGGAACGGTTGTCGTTCCTCTCCTTCGCCATCGATACGACAACGAAAAATCCGTCGACAAACTGCTCGCCTCCGGCCGCCAGTTCGATTTGACGATCTTTCACGGAGACTCCGACAATCTCATTCCCGACTCGATGGGACGAGAGCTGGCTGCCAGAGACAAATCGAACACTAAAATTCGATTCCTATCGGTTCGCGGAGCCGGGCACAACAACATTGTTGGGAGTATCGCACCCGAATTGGTGAGAATCTGGGGCGAATAGAAGAAGACACAAAAAACGCGTTAGCACGATCACTCGCACCAACGCGGTTCGACTCGGAAGGGAGAAAGATTCTACTTCAGTTCCTTGATGCGAATGTTCTTCCAGGAAACGTCAAATGGACCGGTTCCTTTTTTGATGCCGTGCACCTGCAAGCCAATGTGGCCCTTGGGATGCGTCTCATAGATCCCTTCGTCAGAGAGGTCAGCAACGACGTTGCCATTAATAAAGGTCTGAATCCTAACGCCATTAGCTACGATGCGGAACTTGTTCCACTCACCATTTTTCATGAAATCATGGGAATGCTCTTTGTCCTCTGGTTCAGGAGAAAGCCAACCGCGACCAGTTGCTTCGCCGTAAATATATCCTGCCTGTCCGGGAGACGCTTCAATCTCAACCTGGGGACCGAAGAAACGGTTGAGGTCTTTCGCCGGCTTTCCATTCTTACCGGTGTTGGCGAGGTCGGCCTCTGCCTTTTCCCGTGAGCGAATCTGACATCCGGAATTCAGGCTGTCGTGAACCTTCACCTCGAACTCCAGTTCGAAATCGCCGAACTGCTTTTCACTGAGAAGAAATGTATTCGGGCTGCCTTCGACTGTAACGCCGTGAATCGCTCCATCGACGACAGAGTATTCGGCAGAACCGAGAGTGGATGGCTTCCAGCCGTTAAGGGTTTTCCCATCGAAAAGAGAAACCCAGCCGTCTGCTTTTTTGGTATCACCGCCAGCGGCACCACCGTCGGAAGCTTTCTCGCAGGAACCGAGAAACAGACCTGCAGAAAGAATCGTAAGATAGACAATCGTATTTTTCATGAGGCGCCCAGCCTCATCGCTCTGCACCCCTCTGTCGACGACTGATTTGCGTAGCCTCACTGTCTCACCCAGACGCTCGTCTGCGATGTGCTGAGCTGAAACTTCCTCTGGTGTTCACGAATGAGAAATGGAATTTCACTCACCTCGCGAAGCTCAAAGGAATCGGCGAGATGTTCCTGCAGAAAATCCAGTGTTCGCCCTTTCGGCGCATTTTCTGCGGGCGTGTATTCTTCCATCCAGGTTGCCGGAGTTGCCATAACCAGCGTGCCTCCGGGTTTCACCAGATCATACAGATTATTGAGAAAACGGAGCGGCTCCGGCAAACGACAAAGCAAGTTCGCCGCATGGACCAGATCAAAAGAACCAAGGTCAGCGCGCAAATTCATGGCGTCGCCCTGCTCAAAAGAAACCCCCTCCGGCTTTCCTCCTTCCGGAAGCTGAGCTCTAAGTTCCTCGCTCAAATGCATCTCCGAATAACGCCGATAGATCGGCTCTTTCCCAGACCGGACTTCCTCCGCAACGTCGACAAAACTCTGTGAGAAATCGATTCCGATGACTTCGTCTGCAACTTTTGACAGTTCGAAAGTCGACCGCCCAACCGCACAGCCAATATCGAGTGCTCGTCCGATAGGCTCGGTAACATTCGCAGCCTCAACCGTCGCGACGGGAAATCGGGTGCAGCCTTTCGACAAACCCGCCAAATCGAAACCAGCATCGGCCAGAATTTCCTCCGGCGTTCCGTAGTGAAATAGCAGATACCAATCCCGCAGGACGTCACTTTCGTAGCTCATAGGAAGGAATACGAACGAACACACTCAGTAGGTCAGCAGAGACGTTAAATCAATGTCAGGGTCCAGATTCTTTTGCCCTTCGAGGAAGGCCAGCTCTATCAAAAAGGCCATCCCGAGAATGTCCCCGCCGAGCTCCTTCACCAACTTGATTGCCGCACCGGCTGTCCCTCCCGTCGCGAGTAGATCATCAACCAGCATCACCTTCTCGCCCTCGGAAACAGCATCTCTGTGAATCTCGACATGCGCTTCGCCGTACTCGAGCGAGTAGGCCACACCTGTCGTGTCCCAAGGAAGTTTGCCCTTTTTTCTCACCGGAATAAACCCGACGCCCAAACGATCTGCGATCGCCGCACCGAAGATGAAGCCCCGAGCATCGATCCCGATAATCTTGTCCGGCACCTGCCCATTGAGAGTTTCGATGAAGAGTTCCGTCGTCAGGCGAAAAAGATCTCCGTTCGCCAATAGAGGAGTGATGTCCTTGAAAACGATCCCTGGTTTGGGAAAATCCACGACATCACGAATGCCACTTTCCAATTGCTGTTTTTGTTCTTCGGTCACGGCGCAAGCTCAGCAGAGAAGCCGCATCGGTCAAGAGTCGGTTTCGATCGATACTCACGTGAAAGAGTCTTTCGCAAATCGCGCCTGATCCGCTACACTCCGCAACATGAGCCTGGAAGGAAAAGTCGCCATCATCACCGGAGGAGCACGCGGAATCGGCCTCGGCTGTGCAGAGCAGCTGGCGCGTGCCGGAGCATCGATTGTTTTATCCGATCGACCCGGCAGCGAAGAACTAGCCAGCGGCGTGGAAACGATTCGGAATCTCGGAGTGTCGTGTGTCGGCGTCGAGTCTGATGCCTTCACCCGCGAAGGGTCGGAAAACACCCTTCAGGCCGCCCTCGAAGAATTCGGCACGGTCGATTGCCTCGTCCACGTCCCCGCTTTCAATCGCCGGGAAAGCTTTCTCGACTACAAGCCCGAAGACTTCGAGGCAATTCTCGATTCCGCTCTTCTCGGCGCCTTTAACATGAGCCAACTCGTTTGCCAGCATCTCGTGGAAAACGACAAGACGGGGAAAATAGTCTTCATCACCAGCGTCCTCGCCCGCATTCCCAATGCCCGGTGCGTCGCCTACAGTTCTGCCAAAGCCGCCGTAAATACCATGATGCAGACTATGGCCGTAGAGCTTTTCGAGCACCACATCAACGTCAATTCGATTGAACCCGGCTGGATCGATACTCCGGGCGAACGTCATCATTACAACGACGAAACCATGGCCGCAGAGGCGAAAAAACTCCCCTGGGGACGGCTCGGATTACCGGAGGACGTCGGGCATGCCGCCGCCTATCTCTGCTCCCGCGAAGCTGACTACATCACCGGCACGATCCTGCCCGTCGATGGCGGGTATCGTCTCAAGCATTGCCGCGATATCCCCGAAGAGACCGCGTAGCGTCTCGTCGAAACTGCGTAGTGCCTCGGCGAAACCGTGTGGCAAATTTCTGCTACCACCAATATCGGACGGTGTAGGTAATCACTTTATAGCCCCAGTGTAACCTGATCATCGCAAAAGCTGTCAACGCGTTACAAAATCACGGTGAAATTCCACTGTATGATTCGGGGCAATTGCACGTATCAATTACAAGGAACCAAAAGGCAAAACCATGTTTCTCCGACTTCTACTACTTTTCATCGGCGTCCCTGTTCTTGAGCTGTGCATCTTTATGGCGCTCGGCAATCGCATCGGGATTCCGACCACCTTGGCGATCATTGTCATAACCGCAGTGCTCGGAGCCTACCTGACCAAGTCTCAGGGACTCAAGGCACTGCACAAGTATCAGGCAGCGATTTCGTCCGGAAAGCTGCCCCATGAAGAAGTCATGGATGGGCTCATGATTCTAATCGCCGGAGCCGTCCTGCTGACTCCCGGATTTCTCACCGACGCGATCGGATTTTCTCTTCTGATTCCAAACGTGCGCGACATCGTCCGAGCGGTCGTAAAAACCAAACTCAAAGACCGAATCCGCGTGGCAGGAGAAGCCATGGGAGCGCCACCCGAAACGGTAAATCGCCCCGATGTAATCACGGTGGATGCAGAGGTCGTGAGCGAAACGAAAAGTCAGGAAGAGAAATCGACCCCTGATACCTGAACCTGTTGGGCCAGCCAATCAACCCTGTTAGGTCCTGCACTCAAGAGGGTTAAGTCCGATCGCGAGCAAGTTCCTAAGCAGAGGCAAGAGTTTCTGCATACGGATTCATCCCATCGCCCCGCGAAAACGTGCTCGCCGGGCATTTGAAAGCATGTCAGATTTCTCTTTGTCGTGAGTTTTCTTTTCCCGCTCTATCTCCTCGGAGCCGCCGCCCTTGCGGTGCCGATTCTGCTGCATTTGCGGAGGCGTCCGCCAAAGGAGCATATTCCGTTCAGCTCCCATATGTTTCTGAAGAAAACGCCGGAGCGCCTTACCCGCCGAACCCGGCTGGAGAGATGGCTGCTTCTTGCGCTCCGCTGCCTCGCGCTTCTTCTCCTCGCTTTTGCTTTTACCCGACCTTTCTTCCGATCGCTCACTCTCCCCAACGAAGTTGCCGCGAAGACCCGGGCTGTCATTCTCGTCGATCAAAGCGCGTCAATGCAGCGGGAGGATCTCTGGCAACGAGCCCTCACCGAAGCGAAGGATGCTCTATCCCGCTATGGCACCAATGACGAAGTCGCCTTTGCTGTTTTTGACGAGGAACTCACATTGCTGGCGGACCTGCCATCGTGGGCCGCTCTCGGAGAACGCGCCCGAGCCGCCTCCATCGACGGCTTTTTGAAAAAGGACTCCCTGACCTGGAAAGGAACGGACATCGGAGGGGCGATGGTCGAAGCTGCTGATCTCCTGCTCGCGGCCGACGCGGACAGCCCGGCTCGAACGCGCGAGCTCGTTGTCATCAGTGACTTTCAGGAGGGTGCGCAAACTGATCGACTCCGCGCGGGAGCCTGGCCCGAGGAAGTGGAGGTAAAACCGGTCGCCCTGACAGTGAAAGCGCCCGGCAACCTCTCCGCGAATCTTGCCGCGACACCTCCACGAGCAAACATCGAAGAAGCGGAAGTCTACCGCGTCCGGATCCGGAACGCGGCTGACTCAGAAAGTGCTTCTGCCGTTTTTTCCTGGAAAGGGTTCCCCGATACAGCCGTCGAAGCCACGATCGCTCCGGGCTCTAGCCGCATCCTGACATCCACTCCAAGACCGGAAGCTGCGGAACGCGGCATTCTCGCAGTCGAGGGCGACAATCACCTCTTCGACAACGAGATCTATGTCTCTCCAGTCCGCGCCCGCCCATTGCGGGTTCATTTTCTGGCGGGGGATACTCCGGCCGAGTCTGCAGGGTCGCCGCTTTTCTACCTCCGCCGCGCCTTGCAACCAACGCCGACCTTGAATCCCATTGTCACCGTCGCAGTAAATCCAAGCGATCCATGGCCTGAGGAAACCGAAGTCATCGTAGCCGCCGGGTCGTGGTCCGCAGAAGCCGGGGCAAGATTGCAGAAGTTTGCGGAAGCAGGCGGGCTCGTCATCGCCGTTCCCTCTTCGAATGCCGAGGCCAGCGCGCTCACAGCCGTCACAGGAAAAGAATCCTGGGAAATCAGCGAAGCCGATGTTGATGATTACGCTCTCTTTGCTGATCTCGATTTCGAGCACTCCGTGCT
>JAKMGR010000285.1 GCA_022424805.1 Verrucomicrobiales bacterium | reverse complement strand
CACGATAGGTGTCACTTTCATTGCGTTGATCGGTGTAGCCAGTCCAAAGGTGGCATGGTTCTCTTTTCCATACTGCGGCCCGATAGCCCACCCGGTTCCTTCCGCTTTCGCCTTTGCGTTGTCGTCGATAGCTCCGATTACTTTCCAGATCTTCGGTTGCCAGTGAGTTGCCTCTGCGTCGGCAAAGATATGACGTTTCCTATTGGCCGTGAGTAGTATTTGATTGAGAACGAAATTTCCATGCTCGACCCGGCCGGGGCCGTTTTCGGGCAAGGAAGGATCTGAAAGGACTTCCAGTTTGATCCCCGTCACCTGCATCCCCGCCGGGATGGAGCCTTCGATCCGGTAGGTGCCGAAATCGGCATTGGTGCCTCCGACAAGGATGGCCCCGGTCTTCTCTTCCCTCGCGAAGGTAACTCCCTTTGGTCCCGTGATTTTCCCGATTTCCAGCGAAATAAAAGTGGGCTTTTCTGTAGCCTTGATAAGTTGGGTTCGGAATTCAGAAATGCGACCGGGGAGTTTGGGAAGAAAGGCCTTTTCTGCTTGTTCGAGCTTCGACCTGGCCTGCTTTAACAGCGCTGCGTGAGCAGTAGTCTGATCTTTCCATCGCGCCACTTCAGGGGCATAGCCATCCATTCGCTTGGTGGTCTCGTCACCGTTATTGAAGTAGGCAAAGAGTTGGTAGTATTCATCGAGAGTGATCTCGTCGTATTTGTGAGTGTGGCAGCGGGCGCAGCCAACTGTGAGGCCGAGCCAGACGGTCCCTGTCGTTTCGATCCGATCCATCACAGCGGCGACTCTCCATTGTTCCTTGTCGGTCCCGCCTTCTGTGTTTGTCAGGGTTTGGCGATTGAATGCCGTGGCGAGAAGTTGCTGATTCGTTGGATCGGGAAGCAGGTCTCCTGCGAATTGTTCGATCGTGAATTGATCGAAGGGCATGTCCTGGTTGATCGCATCGATGACCCAATCCCGGAATCGCCAGGCGTTGGGCCGGTTGTTGTCTTTCTCGTATCCGTCTGAATCAGCGTAGCGGGCGTGGTCGAGCCAATGCCGCCCCCAACGTTCTCCGAAATGAGGCGAAGCAAGAAGATCAGTGACTAGTCGGTCGATCGCAGACCTTCGGCTTTTCTGAAAACGGGGGAGGTGGTCTGCGATTTGCTCGGGCGTCGGGGGCAGTCCCATGATGTCGTAGAAAAGACGGCGGATCAGGGCGATGTCGTCAGCGGGTGGGGATGGCTCGATACCTTCTTTTTCCAATCGGCTGGAAATGAAATGATCGATGGGGGAATCACCTGGCTTGAGCCCCGACTTATCAAGTTCCGCTAATTCACGGTAGGCCCAGTGTTTTGGCCAATCAGCTCCCTGATCGATCCATTGCTGAAGGATCTTCTTTTCTTTATCCGTCAGCGGCTCCGCCTTGTCCGGTGGGGGCATGATTTCATCGGGGTCGTCGGAATGGATGCGTTCGAGCAGATGAGAAGCGGCGGTATCACCGGGAACAATTGCCCGGTGGCCGGACTTGAGCTCTGCGGAAGCAAAGTCGATCGACGTAAGTCGCAGACCGCCCTTTTTGTCGTCTGGCCCATGACAAAGCGTGCACTTTTCGGCAATGATGGGCTGGATGTCACGGACGAAATCGACTTCGGCAGAAACGGAGGAGAAAAGCCCAAGCGAAGTGAGAGCCGTCGTAAGCAGGTGCTTCATGCTGACTAGGATGACCGATTCGCTTGTTCCGGTCAAGGCGACCTCGCGACGGCCTCGCGCCACGTTCTTGATGGCTACTTCTTCCGCCAGAACTTTACGTCATCGACGACGACGTTTTTCGGAACGGAAAGGCGAAGCATGCGCTTGGTGGGGTGGGCGATGCCGGGGCTGGTGAAGCTTCCGACTTCTTCGCCGTCGAGACTGAGGGTGAAGGTTTCACCCGCTACCTGAACGAGCACGTCGTGCCACTCCCCGACTGTGGTTTTGTGCGGAAATTTGACCTGCTTTTTCTGAAGCATTTTCGTCTGCTCTTCGTTGAGTGATTTACTCTGGCGGGCAGTGCGGATTTCGAGTTTCATGTTGCCGGTTTTTAGATCATTGATCTGAACCTGCTTCGGAGAAATCTTGACCATGAACAGGTGGCCGGCGTGAACCGATTTTTCTTTCAGGTCAGCGAAGTTGAGACCGATGCTGTCTCCCTCGTCCTCGAGCTTGAAGCGCAGCGCGACGGCTCCGTCTGTAAATTCAAAGGGATGTGTCACGGAAACAGCGTGATCGGCTTCTTCGTGAATGAAAATGCGCATCGTGCCGTCTACGAGATCGACTTGTTTGTTGCCTTTGGCCCGCTTGCGGCTGTTGGTGCCCCACTCGTTGCCGGGCTCATCTTTTTCTTCCTGCGATTCGGCTCGTTCAAAGTCGTCAGAAAAGATCAATTCACCGTAGTCGTCAGCGTGGAGCAGGCTGAATGAGAAGAGCGTAGTGAGGAGAAGAAAAATGATTTTCATGTCGGGTCTGCCGTGTGATGAGGAAACGGGAAGAGATTATACCGTCACTTCTTTTTCTCTTCGGTTTTCTTTTCCTCCTTTTTGACGTGAGGGACGGTGAGCCAAATCTGGCTGGCTTCTTCGAGAAGGTAAGGCCCACGCGAGTTGTCGTCGGTGTAGGAAAACTGAGCGAGTCGAAGCGGCGGCGCTTTTTCGCCCTCTGCCGCTTTTTCCTTCAATTGAATCCGAAATGGCTTCTGGAAAGGCTTTGCATCGGCCTTGGCTTCGAGCTTGATAATCC
>JAKMGR010000282.1 GCA_022424805.1 Verrucomicrobiales bacterium | reverse complement strand
TATTGTCGAAACGTATAAAATTTACTGGTTCGCTCGAGAAATTTCTGTCGCTCATTTTCCTGCACCTCGCTCACGAGAACGAGGCCCTCGTCGCGGTGTTTTTGTCGTGTGTCAGGATTGGTAACTTTTTCCGGGGCGAGGCTGTAGACAAGCCCCCACCAGAGAAACGCATTGGCTTCTGCATCGGCGAGGGTGGTGTGAATGTAACGTGCTGCTTTGATTGCTTTGTCATGTTCGGTCATTTCGCGGGTCCAACCGTAGGTATGCCATTCGTCGCTGTTCCATTGGGCTCCTGTGGTCTCGGTCATCCAGAGCCGTGATTTCGGGAAATTGTCGTGCCTGAGCCTGCCCAACTCACGGCTATTTTGAACCAGCTTCTCAATGCTCCCATCCATGTCTCCGCCGTAGCTGTCGTACATATGATAGGCCGCGATATCTGTATCTGAATTCGTTAACGTCGGGAGAAAGCGTTTCACTTCGCTGGCTTCGTGACCGACGTAAGCGAGATCGGGCGCGGCGATGGCGAGATCAGCTAGCCCGGCTTTTTCGAGACGCGGCTTGATCCGCTCACTGATGAACGCTGCGAGTCGTTCGGGAGCCCATCGGCAAGTTTGCGTTCCAGGGTGAGACCAGTTCGATTCGTTTTGAATGCCGACGGCAGTGACGTTGATGCCCCAGTCGAGATACTGCTGGATGCGGGCAACGAGTTCATCAGCCCATTGCTCTTCGAGACCGGGCTTGAGCTCGTATTGCTCTTCGACCACATCCAGCCAGTATTCCTTTTCGAGATGCTCAGCGGACCGTGGCTGCCAGAAAGTGAGTAGAATCTGCAGGTCAGGATTCAGCTTCATGGCTCGCTGTAAGATGTCGCGATTGTGATCGACGACTCCTGCGGGGGAAACTTCGCCCTGAGCCCGAACGATGGAAACGTCGAGATCTTCTATTGCCGCACCAAGCGCTGCATCGTCGGCATGCGTACCCCAGAATGCGATTGAACCGCCGAATCCGTCTATGGTTTGGCGGAGGTTCGCTTCGGAAGGATCAATCGTGATGGTGGATGAAATTGGCGCTGTCTCGGGCACAGCGGACTTTGCCTTCGCTGCGGTGCTCTGGGAGATTCGGAGCGCTAATCGCTCTTGTGCCACGGCCAGTTGCCCGGAAAACTCAGGTTCGTCGATCACGTTCGTCTCTTCCCCGGGATCCTCTTTGAGGTTTGTCAGGACTTTTGTAATCACTTCGCCGGTTTCATCTTCGTGCCATTCCGTGTAGCGAAAATTTCCGATACGAATGCTGTGCCCGAGACTTTTCCAGGCAGGATAGGTGCTGTAGGCGTCGATGCGATGTCCGGCTTCGGGATCGGTTAGCAATCCTGTAAAACTGCGGCCCTGGCAATGAGAGGGCGTTGGAATTCCGGTCAGATCGCAGAGCGTCGGATAAAGGTCTATCAACTCGACCAAGCGCGGCGTGCTCTTGCCTCCGTCGATACGCGGATCACGAACGATCAGCGGAACGCGGGTGTCGCATTCGAAGTTGGTGTGCTTCACCCAAGTGCTGTGATCCCCCAGTTTGAATCCATGATCGCCCCAAAGGACGACGATGGTATTTTCGGCCAACCCGGTTTTTTCCAGCGTATCCATGATACGACCGAAACACGCATCGGCGTAGCTCGTCGCGGCAGCATAGCCGTGAAGAAGTCGTCGATTCAGTTCGTCGGAAAAATCAGTCGGAAGTTCGCCTTCGTAGTCGCTGTACTTGTGCATCTCGTGAGCAGCGAGATTGGCTGCATGTTCGGGATATCCGGGAGGAATTTTTCCATTCGGCGGCATAGCGAAATCTTCCCGGTTATAAAGATCCCAATATTTCTTCGGGGCGACAAACGGGAGATGAGGCTTGGAAAGTCCGACCGCAAAAAAGAAAGGCTGGTCTTTTTTCTCCGATAGTTTCTTCAAGGTTGCGACCGCTTCCTGAGATCGTTTCCCGTCAATGTAAGTGTAGTCGTGAACGTCGGCCATCTCCGTGAGTGGCCCCTTGGGAGGGTCGTGTGCCGTTCCCACTTCATTCGCTTCAAGTGCCGCTTTCAGATTCTCAACATTTTCCGGAAGCGCATAATCCGGCGCGTTGACGTTGATCCATTGAGACCAGTTCTCACGATCGATCCCTTTGCCGGTGTGGCCGTGATAAATTTTTCCCAGCCCGATCGTTTCGTAGCCCTGACGACCAAAGTGCTGATTCATCGTGACAAGATCAGGATGACGCTCCCGCCATCCACTGACATGAAAAGATTGCTCTCGAGTCAGCGTCGGGTAGAGCCCACCCATCAGAGAAAGCCGAGAAGCACCGCACACAGCCTGCTGGCAATAAGCACGGTCGAAGCGAATCCCCGTCTCGGCGAGTTTGTCTATATTTGGCGTGATACATTTGGTGCCGTAGGTTCCCAACTCCGGACGCAAATCATCAATCGCCACAAAAAGCACGTTAGGGTGTTCCCCCTTTTTTAAAGGTTTCGGCTCCACAGGAGGCAACGCGTCTTTCCGCGGCGCGGCACCAGATGCGGAGGGCGCTCCTGAAAAATTCATTGGGGTGCCCGGCTGGGTGCGGATCGAAACCGGATCACTGAGTTTCGTTGAGGATCCGCCGATGCGAATCAGATATTTGCCCCCGGGGAGGACGCGGTTCAGTGATTTGTCATGAAAATGGAGATCATCGGCTTCGAGTGTGATCGTCACTTTTTTTGTCTCGCCGGGCTTGAGAAAAATGCGGGCAAACCCTTTCAACTCCAGCGCCGGTCGGGCAATGGAAAATTCTTCTCCCGATACATACAATTGAGCGATTTCGGTTCCAGCACGTTCGCCTGCATTCGTGACGTCGAACTTCACTTCAACCGACTCACCAGTCTTGAGTGAACTACCGGACAGCTCCGGCTTTCCATAGGCAAAAGTCGTATAGCTCAGGCCATGTCCGAACGGATAAGCCGCACTCCGTGATGAATCCGCGTAATCAAAAACGCGAGCACTGCCGTGCTGACTGTAGTGCGAGGGAATGTGACCAACGCTGCGTGGCCAGCTCACCGTAAGTTTTCCTGACGGGTTCGTTTTTCCAAAGAGAATCCCGGCGGCGGCGGTCCCGGTTTCCTGACCGGCGTAGTGCGCGGTTAGGATTGCGGGAAGGTCATCAGCGAGGTCATGGAGGGCGACGGGTCTGCCATTATTAAGGAAAAGAATGACGGGTTTGCCCGTCGCGAGAACGGCGCGGGCGAGAGCCTGTTGCGACTCTGTCAGGTCGAAGGTCGTTCGATCACCAATGTGATTTTCACCCCAGGCTTCACGACCGAGTAGAATATTTTCACCGAGCGCGAGGATGACGAGATCGGACTTCTCCGCGACCGCGACTGCTTCGTCGATCAGCGGCTGATTGTCTTCCAGTGTTGCGAAGTCCACCTCGTCGACGTAGCGCCAGTTCGCGTAGGAATCGCCTGTGTCATTATGAGCGATCTTGCAGCCTTCGGCGTGGGTGACTTTTGCAGAATCCCCGAGAAGACTGCGGACTCCCTGAAGCAGCGAAACCGTTCTCAGCGGACGCCCTGAATAGTTTCCAAGTCGACAGACATCTGCATTCGGCCCGATCACGGCGATAGATTCATGATCGCCCGGTTTCAGGGGCAGCAGGTTGCCCTCGTTTTTCAATAGCACCATGGATTGCCGCGCAGCCTTGCGAGCCAGTTCACGGGTTTCTTCAGAAGTGGCGAGCGCTTTCGCTTTTTTCACGTCCAACCTGTAGGGAGCCTCGAAGAGTCCGAGTCGAAATTTGAGATCGAGGACAGCGCGAACCGCTTCGTCAATTCGGGAAATGTCGACTGCTCCCTCCTTCACCATTTTAGGAAGATGTTGAAAACCGAAGTTGTTGGGAAGTTCCAGTTGCAGCC
>JAKMGR010000258.1 GCA_022424805.1 Verrucomicrobiales bacterium | reverse complement strand
ATATAGGATTTTTCTTCCTTGTATTTAAAAAATTCTAGTCGCACGAAGTAACGCCTTCCGCCGAGTAGACGAATCGAACCTGTCTCCTCGCGAATCTCATTGGTTGGGGCCACCCAAGAATCGATCGTGGGAGTTAGTTTCTCATTCGGCTCGTTGATGAAGAGCTTGGCGCCGTTCCGGGTCCGGAGCGTAAACTCGTAGATTCCTGTTTCTTTGGCAAAAACGGAGCCAGTCCACTCGATTTTGAATTGCGTGAGCTTCGAATCCATTCCCTCCGGCAGTTGCGGTAAGCCCGTGCCATAGTCAAATTTGATCACGGGATCGTCTCTCTCGAAGTTTTCGCGCTTGTAATCATTAGTTCCCGCTTTCTTCCGATCGTCGAGCGTGTAGCGCCCACGGAGGCCTCGTTTTTCCATCATCGGCGGATAGTTAGTATTGAGGAAAAGGCCAATCAGGTCGGTGACTGAGTTTTCAAATTGTGGTCCTGTCAGTCGATTCAGGTCAGGGTAGATCGGCTTCTCCCGGAGCTGGGCTTCCTCGGAATAGAAGGCGTGATAGACATATTCTGCGACGAGGCGTGCGTCGTCGCCGACACAGAGGTGCTCTTTGTCTTCGGGCATGGTTCGCTCGATTCGGCCTGCGAGCGATGCGATATCACGTGATCCGATCAAAGGGTCGACGTCGACATCTTCGGCTCCTTCGCCACCAGTTCCATGACACTCCAGGCAGAGTTTCTCGTAAATCGCTTTTCCAGGATGGTGCCCCAGATCAATCGCCAGGCACGGGTGAGCGAACACAAGCAGGGAAACAGTGAGGAATAGAAGGGTTGGGGTGAACGACTTCACAGTTCTACTGTATAGGAATCTGAAGGATTCTCATGGTACGCAAAATTGGGAGTCAATTTTGCGCGATCAAGGCATCCAAATAAAGGTTCAGGGCTGCAGATGGCACTTTTTAACCTGAATTTCAGCAGGATCAAGTGATCCTGTACGGTCTTTGACGCGGTCTGATTCCTGCGCGAGACTCCCCGCCATGCCAGGACTCGTCATCAAACCCCGTTCCCGCATTTTTCACGGCCACGATTGGGTGTATGCCAGTGAGGTGCAGAAGGCATTCGGCGATCCCCAAGCTGGCGAGGTTGTCTCCCTCAAGGATTTCAAGGATCGGCCGCTGGGGACTGCAATTTACAATCCGGAATCCCAGATAGTGGCCCGTCGAATTTCCCGGAGAAAGCAGGAGCTTGATGGCGAATTTTTTGTTCGGCGGATTCAGCGTGCTCAGGCTTTGCGGGATTCCATGAATCTTTCCGAAACGATCTATCGATTGGTCTGGAGCGAAGCAGACGGTATGCCCGGAGTCGTGATCGATCGTTATCTCGATCATTTTGTGCTGCAGACTCTCACGCTGGCAATGGATCGGAGAAAAGATCTCATCGTGTCTGCGCTGCGAGAGATTTTCGGAGAAGTCGTAGTGATCGAGCGAAACGACTCTGCGATTCGCAAAGCAGAAGGACTAGGAATGAGCACAGGCGTCCTGGCCGGGGATTGGAAGGGTGCTTTTGAAATCGAGGTCGGTGGAATTCGGCAGGACGTTGATCTTCTGGAAGGGCAGAAAACGGGAATCTATCTCGATCAGCTCGATAACTACGCGGCTGTCGGGAAGCTATCCGAGAGCAAGCGGGTGCTCGATTGTTTCTGTAACCAGGGAGGCTTCGCACTCCATGCCGCGAAAGGCGGCGCAGCCAGCGTAACTGCCGTCGACATTTCTGCTCCCGCAGTAGAAGCGACTAGGAAAAACGCAAAGGCCAATGAATTGTCGATCGAAGCGAAAGAAGCGAACGTGTTTGATTACTTGAAGGAGTCTGAGACTTCCGGAGAAAAATTCGATCTCGTGATTCTTGATCCGCCTTCTTTTACCAAGAATCGGAAGTCAGTCGGCAATGCCATGCGCGGCTACAAGGAGATCCACCTCCGCGCGCTGAAGCTGCTGGAGAGGGATGGAATTCTTTCCACCTACAGCTGCAGTCATCACATCAGTGAAAAGGAATTCTTCAAGATGATCTGTGATGCGTCGGTCGATGCGAAGCGAACTCTCCGTGTTCTTGATCGACACACCCAGCGCGCCGATCACCCTGTCATCGCGACTTTGCCGGAAACCGGGTATCTCAAAGGCTTTACGTTTCAGACGGTGGGTGGATTCTAGCTGCGCTATGTTGCGCACGCGAGACTGCTGGTTGCGTCTTACAGATTGACTGATCGACGAGGGAAGGCCAAGATCGCGGTATGCTTCGCTCCCCGCTGCATTCCCGACATGAAGAGTTAGGCGCCCGACTTCTCCCATTTGCTGGCTGGGAGATGCCAATCCAATACGACGGAATCGTCGCCGAACATCAAGCTGTTCGCGATGAGCTCGGCGTTTTTGACATTTCTCACATGGGGGAGTTTCTGGTCTCCGGAAAAGGTGTCACTGGGTGGCTCAACGGGATCCTGACCAACGATGTCAGGGAGCTCGAAGATGGGCAGGGGCAGTATACCTTGATTCTGAACGAGGCTGGCGGCGTCATTGACGACCTGATTCTCTACCGGGAGGCGGAGGAAAGATATTTCCTCGTGGTTAATGCCTCCAAGATTGAGCAAGACGAAGCGTGGCTGAAGCGCAAGCTGCGGGATGGGATTGTTTTCGAAAATCAGAGTGCGGAATGGGGAGGTCTCGCCGTGCAGGGGCCGAAAAGTACTGAAATCTGGAATCAGTTGGAGCCGGAAATTCCGCTACCGAATCGAAACGGAATCTTTCGGAGTAATTCAGGTGCCATCCTTTGTCGAACCGGTTATACAGGAGAAGATGGTTTCGAGTTGTTCGATACCAATGCTCGAATTGGTGAGTGGTTTGATCACCTTCTCGCGGCCGGGGCCAAGCCTTGTGGCCTTGGGGCACGCGATACGCTGAGGCTGGAGAAGTGTTATCCCTTGAATGGATCTGACCTTGATGAGGAGCATACACCTCTAGAAGCGGGACTGGGGTTTTTCGTTAAGCTCGCGAAAGCGGAACCATTCGTCGGGCAGGATGTTCTCCTTGGCCAGAAAGAGAATGGTGTCTCGAGCAAACTCGCTGCGATTAAGATGACGGGAAAATCGCCTCCTCCCCGGCACGGCTACGAAGTGCGGGATGAAAGCGGTGAAAATCAGTTGGGGGAGCTGACAAGCGGTTCGCTCTCTCCTTCCCTCGGCGTAGGTATTGGTATGGTTTATCTTGCTCCCGAATCCGCAAAACCGGGGACACCGCTCACGATTGCGATCCGGGACCGAGTCTTTCCGGCTGAAGTGGTGAAAAAGCCTTTTCTGTAATTTTCCCTGAATCCGTTTGTCACTGACTGACTTTTTGCTTTGATGTAATCCCCCTTGATTCCCATGAACGTTCCTGACCATCTCCGATACGCCGATTCGCACGAGTGGATCGATCCTGATTCACCCGAAACCGCGACCGTGGGAATCAGCGATCATGCTCAAGCCGAGTTGACCGACGTCGTTTACATGGAACTTCCCGAAGTGGGCCGAACCGTGACAAAGGGGGAGGCCTTCGCTGTGGTCGAATCGGTCAAAGCCGCCAACGATATTTACGCTCCGGCGTCCGGCGAAATTGTCGAGGTAAACGAAGCTCTCGCGGAAGCACCCGAGCCGGTTAACGAAGATCCATACGGAGCGGGTTGGTTGGTTAAGATCAAAATTTCCGATCCATCGGAACTCGAAAGCCTCCATGATGCCGGGAGTTATCGTGAGCACGTTTCCTGATTCGGCTGATCCGTTTTCTCGTCGTCACCTCGGTCCTTCCGAGAGTGAGGTGGGTGAAATGCTCGATACGGTCGGCTGCGCTTCCCTGGACGAGTTGGTGCAGCAGGTCGTGCCTGCGAGTGTATTGGATCCGCGGGAGCTCAAACTTCCGAAGGCACTGACGGAGACAGAAGCGCTGCAAGCATTGCGTGAGCGAATGTCGCAAAATGCCGTGAGGACGTCACTGATCGGGCGCGGGTATCACGATACTGTTTTGCCAGCTGTGATTCAGCGATGTGTGCTGGAGAATCCCGGATGGTATACCGCTTACACTCCCTACCAGGCGGAGATTTCTCAGGGACGGCTCGAAGCTCTCCTGAATTTTCAGACCCTGATCTGCGAGCTGACAGCTATGCCAGTGGCGAATGCTTCGCTGCTCGATGAAGCGACTGCTGCAGCAGAGGCTATCGCGATGGCAGCAGGGGCGAAGCCGAAGGGCAGGGTTGTATTTGTCGACGAAGGTAGCTTTTCCCAAACGCGGGCTGTTCTCCGAACTCGCTGTGAGCCGCTCGACATAGAGTTGGTGGTCGGGAGTCCCGATAGCTTTGATTTTTCGGAAAGAGCGGATGAGCTGATTGGTGTCGTTCTGCAATGTCCGGGGGAAAACGGCGAGGTGAATGATTTCTCGGCTGTGGCGGATGCTTGTCACGAATCCGGCGGGATCGTCATCGCTGCAGTCGACTTGTTGTCCTTGGTTTTGCTACAGCCTCCTGGAGAATGGGGTGCTGATATTGTGGTGGGAAGTGCGCAGCGGTTTGGCGTCCCTCTGGGATTTGGAGGTCCTCATGCTGCCTTTTTATCCTGCTCCGATGCACTGAAACGAAGACTTCCGGGACGACTTGTTGGAGTCTCGCGTGATTCTGATGGTAGACCTGCTCTGCGCCTTTCTCTGCAAACTAGGGAGCAGCATATTCGCCGCGAGAAAGCGACTTCCAACATATGCACAGCCCAGGTTCTGCTCGCGGTAATCGCTGGCTTCTATGCCGT
>JAKMGR010000201.1 GCA_022424805.1 Verrucomicrobiales bacterium | reverse complement strand
GTCCATGACGGCCTTGATCCGCTCTTCGAATTGACCGCGGTATTTTGTTACCGCAACCATGAGCGCTAGGTCGAGAGTGACAACTTTCTTGTCACGCAAAAGCTCGGGCACGTTACCGGAAGCAATTTCCTGAGCGAGTCCCTCGGCGATGGCCGTTTTTCCTACGCCAGCTTCTCCAATGAGAACGGGGTTGTTTTTCGTGCGGCGGCACAGAATTTGGATAACGCGTTCGATTTCGCCTTCACGTCCAATCACAGGGTCGAGCTCTGCGTTGCTAGCGAGTTCCGTTAGGTCGCGTCCGAATGCTTTGAGAGCAGGGGTTTTACCTTCCTTGCGAGCACCGCCTGGACCACCGATTTCTTCGAACTCGCCGTCATCGTCTTCGATGTTTCCACCAGAGAAATTTGGATCGAGCTCGCTGAGAATCTCGTTGCGAGTGCGTTCGATGTCGACTTCAAGATTCTTGAGAACACGAGCGGCAACGCCATCACCCTCACGAAGCAGACCGAGGAGGATGTGCTCCGTTCCGACGTAACTGTGATTGAGCGCTTTTGCCTCTTTGCCGGCGAGAGCAAGAACCTTCTTCACCCGTGGGGTGTAGGGAATGTTCCCGACCATCTTGGTCTCGGGTCCGTTTCCGACCTGTTTCTCGACTTCGAGACGTACTGTTTCGAGATCCAGATTCATTTTCTGGAGCACGTTTACAGCCACGCCCTGACCAAGTTTAATCAGTCCGAGAAGCAGGTGTTCGGTGCCGACGTAGTTGTGATTAAAACGGTCCGCTTCTTTCCGTGCGAGTGCGAGAACCTGTTGTGCGCGTGGGGTAAAATTATTCATCGTCGTCCCTTTCGTTAACTATAGTGCTAAAATCCGGTGGCGTCAGCCTATTTAAGCGATTCCGGATAATGTCGGCCCGCAAAATGTCCCGTTCTTCCGGGGTAAGTTTACGTTTGGCAGAAATTTGCAGATGAGCCGGTTGAATCTCGGTAAGAAGCACATTGATGGCTTCCCGCTCGTCCTCGGAGACAAAACCGAGATCGCAACCGAGGCGGATCATGGAGAGGTGGTTCAGAGCCTCCTTCGAAGTGATGATGTGGGCGTATTTGAGAACGGCGTAGGCCCGACCAATCTGGTCCTGCATCATCGTGGGGCTTTCCTCGAGGATTTTCATTCGTGCATTCTTCTCATTTTCAATGAGTTGTGAGATAACACGGTTGAGGTGCTCAATGATTTCTTTTTCGTCTGTGCCCAGTGTGTTCTGGTTGGAAATCTGGAAGAGATTGGCGAGTGCCTCGGTGCCCTCTCCGTAAAGGCCGCGGACGGCGAGGCCAATCTTGTTGGCTCCCTGGATGGTCTGATTGATTTGCTCGCTGAGAACCAGCCCCGGCAGGTGAAGCATCGCCGAGGCGCGCATTCCCGTACCGAGATTCGTCGGGCAAGCCGTCAAATAGCCGTATTGGTGATCGAAAGCGTAAGGCAGCTCGTTTTCCAGGTTGGAGTCGATATCATTCAATGCCGTGTAGGCGGAAAGAAGCTGCATCCCGGGGCGAATTGCCTGCATCCGGAGGTGATCTTCCTCGTTCACCATCACACTGATGGTCTGCTTTCGATTCATCACCGTGCCGCATCCGCTGCTTTTCGCGGCGTGCTCGCGACTAATGAGATGCCGCTCCACGAGGACCTGCTTCTCAATCGCCGAGAGTTTTGTCATTTCCTCGGAAAAGGAATCTTTCATCTCATTTATGTTCTCGAGAACGGGACGAACCTGATCCAAAATCTGAACGCGATCATCTTTTCTCGCCCATCCGGGAAAGGGCGAACCGACGAGATTTCTCGCGAGGCGAACGCGACTCGTGATCACGATATCGCTCTCCGGGCCGGGAACTTGCATCCATTCGGCCGGATTCTTTAACAGGGTGGAAAATCGCATCGACACGGCAGTTATTCTTTTGTGGCTGGCGCATCTTGCGCCTGCCGAGGGGTAAAATTCAGGAGTCTCCCATCTGGGATTCCAGTTGAGAAATTTCGTCACGAAGGCGAGCAGCCTCTTCGTAATCCTCATCCTCTACAGATTTGGACAACGCGGACTTCAATTCGCTCAATTTATCCAGCGGACTGTTTTCCATTGGCTCTTCGGGAGCGGGTACGAGATCGGACTCGGGCAAGTCAGGAAAAGTCGAGGGCACCTTGCCGACATGTTGAGTGTGCTTGTGCATCGCCTCGAGCAGGCCCTCGAGCCCTTCGTCAAACACATCGTAGCAAACGGCACAGCCGAAACGTCTGACTCTAATAC
>JAKMGR010000186.1 GCA_022424805.1 Verrucomicrobiales bacterium | reverse complement strand
GATTATGCTGCAGTTTCATCATGAAAAAGCCGGGTGTAATCATAGGGCGTGGTGGGGGAGCGAAGCTCTGATTCCCTATGGCAGGACGACCAATGATCATCGCCACCTCAAGCGCGGAAATCTGCCTGAGTCGGGAAAATGGGTGCGCCTCGAAGTGCCGGTCTCCGAGTTGGGGCTGAAGTCGGGCGAGAAAATCACGCAGCTCGCTTTTACGCAGTTTGGAGGGCTCGCTTATTGGGATACGGCCGGAATTCATACTACCGCGGAGGCCTACCGACTGGCTGACCTACCAGAAGCGATTCAAAAAATCCTGACAAGGCCGGAAGGAGATCGATCCGAAAAAGATCAGAACGATCTTCTCGCTCATTATCGAACCATTGCCGAGGAACTTCAGCCACTTCGCACGGAAGTCGCGAAGTTGGAAGCAGAGTTGGAGAAATTGAAGAACAGCATCCGCACAGTTCCGGCGACAATTTCGGCGGCACCTCGAGAAATCCGAATCCTGCCTCGCGGTAACTGGATGGATAAGAGCGGCGATATAGTCACTCCTGCGACACCTCACTTTCTTCCTCGAATCGAAGTGAAGGAAGGGAAAGGCACTCGTCTCGAATTGGCGCATTGGATTGCATCTCCTGAGAATCCCCTGACGGCCCGCACTTTTGCGAATCGCCTCTGGGCCGAGGTTTTTCGGAAACGGAATCTCGTCCGCGCTGGAAGAGTTGGGATCCCAGGGTGTCTGGCCGACTCACCCCGAGCTTCTCGACTGGCTCGCCGCAGAATTTCTCGAGAGTGGATGGGATGTGAAACAGCTCGTTCGCACGATCGTTCTTTCTGATTCCTACGCGCAAAGCTCCCAGAATTCGCCGGAACTGGAAGAGCGTGATCCCTACAACCGTCTCCTCGCCCGCCAGAGGGGAATTCGACTTCCTGCGGAGTTGATCAGGGACAATGCTCTTACCGTAAGCGGCTTGCTGAACCCAGAAATCGGAGGTCGTAGTGTGAAGCCCTATCAACCTGCGGGTTACTACCAGCATCTCAATTTTCCCCGGCGAAAATACGCGGAAGATCTCAACGAAAATCAGTATCGACGGGGACTCTACACTCATTGGCAGCGAACCTTTCTCCATCCGTCGATGAAAGCCTTTGATGCTCCAGCCCGGGAAGAGTGCACGATGGTTCGCGAATCATCGAGCACTCCGCTACAGGCTCTGGTCCTGCTGAACGATCCCTCCTTTGTTGAAGCCGCCAAGGCGCTCGCCGCGGAAAGTGAAGACATTCTTGATATGTTTGAGAGAGCCCTGACAAGGCGACCCACTGCTGCGGAAGTGGCAGTTCTTGAGGAACTCCTCGCCTCGGAAGAATCTCGATTTGCTGCAGATGCGGAAGCAGTGGGGCAGCTTCTCGGCGTGGGCATGAAAGGAGTCAGTGCCGACCAGCGTTCTCAACTCGCTGCGAAGACTTCGGTCGCGCGCGGCATTCTCAACCTCCAGGAAACCATCACCCGATACTAGGCCGTATGAATCCCTATTTTCTCGACCACCTGAAGCGTCGCACCTTTCTCGAAAATTCGTTCACCGGAATCGGAGCGGTTGCGCTTGCCGGTTTGTTAGGGCGCCAGGAATCTTTGGGTGCTCCGAGTGGGATTCCTGAGGCGAAGAGTGGCACAGGAATTCTTGGGGAGAAGCGTCATAGGCCGGTGAAAGTGAAACGCGTCATTCACCTCTGCATGGCTGGCGGTCAGTCACATTTGGAGAGCTTTGACTACAAACCGAAGTTGGCCGAACTCGATGGAAAGCCGATGCCTGCCTCTTTCACTAAAGGCCAGCAGCTCGCGCAACTGCAGAAGCAGGCTGGAAAGTTGAAGTGCATGGGGCCGCAGTTTGAATTCACCAAGAGCGGGAAATCGGGGCAGGAGATCAGTAATGTGTTTCCTCACCTCCAGAAAGTGGCGGACGAGATCGCAATCATCCGTTCGATGCAGACCGAGCAGATCAATCACGATCCGGCGCACACCTTCATGAACACCGGGTCGATCATTCCCGGTCGTCCCAGTATGGGCGCGTGGGTGAATTACGGTATCGGAAGCGAAGCGGAAGATCTCCCCGGATACGTTGTTCTCACGAGCGAAGGTGGAGGACAGGGGCAGCCGATTTCTTCACGGCAATGGAGCAGCGGTTGGCTGCCGAGTCAGTACCAGGGCGTTCAGTTCCAGTCGAAGGGAGATGCGGTTCACTACGTGGCAAACCCTCCCGGAGTCAGTCGTGACGCACAGGGCGAATTGGTTGATTCCGTAAACAAGATGAATCGCCTTTTCGGAAAAACGCGGCATGACCCCGAGATTGAAGGGCGTATCGCGCAATATGAAATGGCTTTCAAAATGCAGGCGTCGGTTCCGGGGCTCATGGATGTTTCAGCAGAAAAGCCCGAGACCTTGGAAAGGTATGGCTGCCAACCTGGCGATGGCTCCTATGCCGCCAACTGTCTTCTCGCACGACGCCTTGCGGAACGCGGTGTGCGATTCATCCAACTCTATCACCGCGGATGGGATCATCATGGCGGAATCAAAGCCAACTTCGAAAAAACGGCGAATCTCGTCGATCAGGGAACGGCGGCGCTGATCCGTGATCTTAAGGATAGGGGAATGTTAGAAGATACCCTCATCATTTTTGGCGGGGAGTTCGGTCGAACTCCGATGGCTCAGGGCAGCGGACGTGATCACCACATCAATGCATTTTCCATGTTCCTCTGCGGTGGAGGTGTAAACGGCGGCGTGACTCATGGTGCGACCGATGAGTTGGGGTATGCTGCTATGGAAGATCCCGTTCATGTTCATGACTTGCACGCGACCATGTTGCATTTGTTAGGAATCGATCACCTTCGTCTCACCTACCGATTCCAGGGAAGAGATTTCCGACTCACAGATGTGTTCGGGCACTTGATCAAGCCAGTGCTGGCCTAGGGAAATAGAAGATCAGAGCTCGCCGAGCATCTCCAGAGCAGTATTCTCAAACATCTTCTGCCAACCCGGAGCAAGCAGGCAATCGCTGTCTTCCTGCGCGCCACCGCGATTGTTCATCTGTTCGACCGTCGGCGCGTAGTAGAGATAACCGTTAGTGTAGCCGGATACGAAAGTGTGGGGAGATTTGCTTTGCTCTTTGATGTTGAGACCTACCTGCACGACGACCTCAGCCGGGAAAGTGACGAGTCGAAAATCTCCGACACGCAGCGCGGCCACCTCGGCGGTGGCGGTCGGGCCTGCCTTCTCATTTCTTGCCTGGTGTTTTTCGAGAAGGGCGAGGTTGATTTGCTTTCTCGTTACCTTTTCCATTATGCGAATGTTGTTCAGGTAGGAAGCCATTGCCGCTCGATTGTTTTCATCGAGTTTTTTCCAGTCACCCTTTTTCAGGAGATCATCCTGCAAGTATTGGTGAGCCGCTTCGCTCGGGTAGTTACCGGAGAGATGGTATTTTACGAAGAGTGGGAGAAAGCTCTCGAAGCTCAGGGTGGTTCCCCGTAGTGACTTTGTAAGGGTTGCTATCTCCTCCTCCATTTCTGCAATACGGGCTGCGAGATTAGCTCGGGGGACGGCGAGTGTTTTCGAAAGAATACGAAGTCCCGCATTGTTCGTCGTTTTGATCTTTTTTGCTGCACGCACGCTACTGAGACCGAGCTTTGTGCCAAGAGGTTCCCCGTCACGAGGTGTTGTCACCGATTTGTAGCGGATTGGATTGATGTCACCACCGCAACCCTGCAGGAACAGAGCCGTGACGGATCCGTCCCCGAGATGTTCTTCGATTACCTGAGAAGCAAATCCAGATACGTCAGCGGTGTTGTCGCCGGATGGGATGCCCTGGATGGGGTGGCAGGCAAATTGATAGACAAGAGCAAGAGGCTTTCCGCTGTCGACTCGATCGAGTCTCAGAATTCCAATCTCGGGATCAATCGGGCCGACCGACTCCACCTCCTCGTCGTGGGGGAGAGAGTAGGCGTGGCGTTCATCGGCTTCGGTCCCGTCAGCGAGGCGGATGCGACGATTTACCATGATACGATCTTCGTGCCCCGTTCCAGTTCCCGCTTTTACAGGGACTCGATTTTTCCATGCCTCTTCAGCCGCTTGGATAGTGAGTTCGGTGATGTTCTCTGCTACAACGGCATGGCAATGGCTGGCGTTGATGATGACGGACTCAGGTGCGATGGAGAATTGCTCCTGCAGCGCACTTCGAACTTCGTCGAGGTAGGGATCGCGGATGGAGCCAATTTCTGCGATGGCGACTGCGTCGACTGCAATGACGACTGCGTTGGTTTTTCCCGAGCTCAAGACCAGCGCTTTGACGTAAGGAGGATTGCCTCCCGCATCGTGACCAGGCCGGGTGATATCAGCCTTTCCTACTCCTGCGAGCAATTCCTCAGCGAAAGACGCACCCGGAAGAAGGATGAGAAGTGAAAAGAGAAAAAGACGTTTCATGGAAATTTCAGGTCAGGGCTTTTTTAGCTGTTCGAGGACTTCCCTGGGTGGCGTCCATCCAACCGAGCGTTTTTGTTTTGGCGTGTAGCGAAGAGAAATCAAGAATGCTCCATTTTCTGCGGAAGCCGTTTTCCCATCGAGATTGATTTGGACCTGAGTGTAACCGTGTCCCAAAAAGGAATGATAGCCATTCATTCCCCCCTGAGAAAGCTCGCGACCGTTGAGCCGGATTTCGTCGATGGTGGCTTCGCGATCAGGGATGCGAAGGCGAAATCCGATGCCGAATTCCGTTGCATCGGTCGAGGCGGGCTCTTTCGGAGCGCGCCCTTTCTCGACGGCCATTTTGATTTCCGGTCCGGACTCGATGAATTCGCGAATAGTTTCGACATCTTTCATCCCGTGGGATTCCAGATTCGCGAGAAAGGTTTCGTTGTCCGAGTCGAGGAGGTTCTGAAGGGATGGGCCAGTGGTGACAGCATAAAGGATGCGCCCATCTGTTTGCGGATAGAGAAAGCCCTGAGAAAAGTCACCCTGACGCTGCCACAAACGAACGCGGCTTTTTCGGCGCATCGAAGAGGTTTTACCTGATGCAGTTACAAAGTGTCCGACGAAGGCTTTCATTCGATC
>JAKMGR010000152.1 GCA_022424805.1 Verrucomicrobiales bacterium | reverse complement strand
AGTTTGAGATGCGTTCCGTCCAGGTCTCCGACGAGTAAATCGTCGACGAAGAGCTCCAGCCGCTTTCTAATATCGGGGATATCGTCCTGGGCGGTTGCCGGAAATATCCAGCCCGCCAGCGCGAGCGCAAGGAGGAGAAAAAATCGAAACGCCATTCCCCAGCGTAGCAGCGGAGGAAATCGGGAGAATGGCGTGTTTGCGAGGCCATCAGCGGCGAATCAGTATGTCTCCACCGGCGAGCGTTTCCCGTCCTCGACGGAGAGAATTTTGGCGCGCTCTTCTCCGAGGATGTCGACCCGAAGGTCCCAGATTTGGGAATCGATTTCCTCGAACCTTTCGATCGACCAGTCGTAGGGCGCTTTCATCTTTGCCTTCGCCTTTTCAATGTGGTTAAGGGCATCGTGAATGATGGGATCGGGCAGAGTGGCGATCACTTCGGCCGCTTTCTCGACCAGCTCGACGCGGTGGCAGATCATGGCGAGATCATTGCCGGCTTCAATGCAGGCTTGAATCGTTTCTTCAAAGGTCACTTCGTTGAGAACCGCGCCCATGTCGAGGTCATCGGTCATGACGAGCCCTTCGTAGGCAAGCTGGTTGCGGAGAAACTGGCCGATGATATTTTTGGAAAGCGAAGCAGGCCAGCGCGGACGATCCGCATCCCAGCACGGGTAGTGCGAATGGCAGGTCATGACGCTATCGAGATCGGGAAGAAGAGCACGGAAGGGACGAAGCTCGTTTTCTTCCATCTCCTCCAGCGTTTTCGTGATGACCGGAAGCTCGTGATGCGGATCCACTTCGGCAGATGCGTAGCCGGGGAAGTGTTTTCCGCAGCTGAGGACCCCTTCTTTTCTCATGCCCATATTGAAACGCGTTGCATTGAGAATGACCTCGTCCGGTGTTTTTCCGTAGCAGCGTCCTTTGAGCGAGTTGTCGGCTTCGTCGTCAAAAGAAAGGTCGAGAACCGGACAAAGATCGAGGTTGAATCCGAACATGCGAAGGATCTGTCCGGTAAGTTTGCCATGATGCTCGATGAGATCTCGGTCTCCTTTTTCGCGAAGCTGCTGGGCATTCGGCGGCTCGCTGCCAATGAGGCGGAGGCGGGAAACGCGTCCACCTTCCTGATCAATCGTGATGAAAGGCTCGATCTCACTCAGGTCGCGCAGATCGTCGATGAGCTTTCGCAACTGATCCGGTGATTCGATATTCCGGCCGAAGAGAATAAATCCACCCGGTTGGAGTTTGCGAAATTTTTCCGCCGTTTCTGAATCGAGTTCCGTTCCGGGAACGCCGGTGAGAAGAAGTTGGCCAAGTCGCTTGCTGTCCTGCATGGCGGCACAATGAACGTTCAACGCTCAATTTTCAACGCTGAACGTTCGTCTCGCAATCGAGACGTCAGCCCGGTATTCGATCCGTTCCCATATACGGTTGCAGCGGTTCGGGAATGAGAATCGATCCGTCTTCCTGCTGATGCGTTTCGATGAAGGCGACATAGAGGCGCGGCAGCGCAGTGCCGGAACCATTCAGGGTGTGGCAGAATCGGTTTTTTCCATCCTCGTCTTTGAAGCGCAACTTCATACGGCGAGCCTGGTAGTCTTCGAAATTTGAACAACTCGATACTTCGAGGTAGCCGCCGTGACCGGGCGCCCAGACTTCGATGTCATAGGTCTTCGCGGAGCTGAATCCGACGTCGCCAGTGCAGAGTTCGATCGTTCGATAGTGAAGGCCTAGCAGCTGCAGCACTTTCTCCGCCTCCTGCGTCAGCGTTTCGAGCTGCTCGTAGGATTTTTCGGGGTGAACGATGTTGACCAGCTCCACTTTATCGAACTGATGCATGCGTATCATTCCTCGGCTTTCGCGGCCGGCTGATCCTGCCTCGCGACGAAAGCAGGGAGTGTAGGCTGTCGTCTTGATCGGAAACGCAGGGTCCTGGAGCAACTCTTCCCGGTAGAGGTTTGTCACGGGGACCTCGGCAGTCGGAGCGAGAAACATCGCCCCTTCCTCGAGTCCATACATGTCGTCCTCGAACTTGGGAAGCTGCCCCGTTCCGAACATGCAATCGCGATTGATGATGAAGGGCGGCGAAACCTCTTTGTAGCCGTGCTCGGTGGTGTGAAGGTTGAGCAGAAACTGAATCAAGGCACGCTGCAATTTCGCCCCGGCACCAGTGAAGGTTACGAAGCCGCTTCCGCTGATCTTGGCAGCGAGTTCGAAATCAAAGAGGCCGAGGTCTGCGCCGATTTCGACGTGGTCTTTGGGCTTGAATGAGAAATCAGATTGTTTCCCCCACTCACGAATCGTGGGGTTTGCTGTTTCATCTTCTCCAACTGGGCACTCCAGATGCGGCATGTTGGGGACCTGGAGCAGGAGATCCTGCTGACGGGTCTCGGCTGCATCAACTTCTTCCCCGATTTCCTTGATCCGCTCTCCGATCTGGCGAACCTGCGCTTCGATTTCGCTGCTATCTTTTCCGTCGCGCTTGAGCGCACCAATTTCCTTGGAAATGCGGTTCCGGTCAGCCTGAAGCTGCTGCTTCTCCGTCTCGCCGGATCGACGCTTCTCGTCACAGACCAGAATTTCATCGATTAATTCCCATGCATCACCGCCACGCGTTTTGACACGTGCTTTGATAGCTTCGGGATCCTCGCGGAGTAGTCGGATGTCCAGCATGGGGGATTGTAACGCAGCACCCCGAAGCGTCAAACGGCCGTGTCGCAAGACTGTCTGCCAAAAGACTGTCTGCCAAAAGGCTGTTCAGAAAAAACTGAAAATTTGGGCTGTGTGACTTGCTCGCTCCGCTCAAGATGTCGGCCAGAATACCCCAAAGCAGCTTTAACCATTCGGTCATGAAGGAAAGGGCTCCGGCCTCCCGGTTCATTCCCTAGCTCGCGCCTACCTCTGATCCATTCTGACTCAACGTTTTCACGAACAGACTGTTAGCAAACAGTCTGCGCAAGCAATTCGTTCAGCACTTTCGCAGTGTGGGGATTGTCCACTTTCGGATCACGATTCTGCTTGGCGTAGCGCTTCAACTGCTTGGCGAGTTTCATCGCGATGGGTCGTTCCTCCGGGTCCTCGATGGCATTGACGAGTTCGTCCGGATCCTTTTCCAGATTCAAAAGCCAGGCGTCGTCTTGATCGGAGAGAATCAGCTTGTGGGTCGGCGTCACCGCTGCAATCCATCCGGTCGTGGCCTCGGGACTGTTCGTCGTCCCCCGCATGAAGGTCACATCCTGTCCCTCGAGCTTTCCACCGGCAAAGACAGAACTGAGATCCCGTCCCTGCTCTTTTCCGGAGGGCTCTGCTCCGGCCATCGCGAGAATGGTCGGCATGAAATCCGTTGTGTTCATCGCGTGATCAATGCGCGCTCCCGCAGGGATCGACTTCGGCCAGCGAATCACGAAAGGCACTTTGCCCGATGCCTCCATCGGGACGCCTTTGTTCTGTCGACGGTGCTCACCGCGCATGTCACCGTGGTCGGCCGTGAAAATGAGAATCGTGTTATCGTAGAGATCGCGCTCTTTCAGAGCTGCAATGAGTTTCCCGACGTTGTCGTCGATGCACTTCATCATACCGTGATACTGCGCCATTTTCCACTGACATCGGTTCTGCGGTTTCGCCCAGCTCGGCGCCGTCCCAGCGTCCTTGTCGTAAGTTCGCGGCTTTTGCACAAGCGAATCATCGAACATCGTATCGTAGGGAGCCCTCACCGTATCGGGTCCATGCGGATCCGGGATACTGACCATGTAGGCAAAGGGCTTATCTTTGTTTTCTTCTACGAATTCGATCGTTCGATCGGTGAGCCAGTCGGTCGCGAAGCTCTCTTCGTCCGCCCCTTTTACCGAGTAGGAAGGCTTGCCTTTGTTATCTCGCGCTTTCACCCGAGGGCCATCTGGAGCAAGTTCGAGTTGCTTCCAGTGTCCTCGATTGAACATGTAGCGATTGTCCTCGAATCCAAATTTCCGCTCCGGCTCCCACTGCGGTTTTCCAACTCCGTCGAGGTGCCATTTTCCGGCGTAGCCGGTCGCGTATCCTGCTTTGCCAAGCTGGTGAGCGAAGGTGACGACGCCATCATCGAGGTGGGCATTGTTGTTCGTCACCGGCGTGTTTTGCGGATAGCACCCGGAAACGAGAGAAGACCGCGACGGAGAACAGACGGGGGTCGCGGCATAGAATTTCGTACAGATTGCTCCTTCTTTGGCGAGCGAATCGATGTGCGGCGTTTCGCAAACGGCATCCGGTCCCCACATGAACGCTTGCTCGGGAGAGAGCGTGTCGCGGTAGCAACCAATTGTCCGAAAATTCAATTCGTCGCAGTGAACAACGATCAAATTCGGTGGGCGCTCTTCGGCAGCACGAGTCGAAATGGCGGCCGCGGAAGCGGCCGCGGTGGTGGTTTGGATAAAGCGACGTCGTTTCATGAGTTATCGGACAGGAAAAAGTTCCGCTGACTCTACGCAATCAGGTTCTTTGCAGGGAAGCTGTTTCTTACCATGCTCATGCCATGAGTTCGTCCCCCCTCGACCGTCGCCGCTTCGCCAAACGAATCGCCGCTGGTGCGAGCGCATTTTCTGCCGGGTTTACCGGAGCACTCGGGCTTGCGGGAGCGCAGGAAAAAGTGAATCCGGAAAACCGCCCCAAGCCCGCGCCGCCCCGTCGGGGAAACGCGGAAGGGCAGGTCTTCGGAACGAACGAGCGCATGCACGTTCGCACCTCAGGCAAGCTGAAGGGAGACTGGTTCGCCGAAGATGTGCGCGATATTCCGCTGGCGGGCAACTATGACGTTATCGTTTGCGGAGGAGGACCTGCCGGCTTTGCTGCTGCGCTGGCCGCAGCACGGAGTGGCGCAAAAACCATGCTCATCGAAGTGCATGGATGCATCGGTGGAATCTGGACGGCGGGAATGTTGTCCTGGATTCTCGACGGAGTTAACAAGCCCGGTATCATGAGCGAGTTGGCTGGGCGTATCGAATCCGATTCCGTGGGCCGACGAGTCAAACACGCCTGGGTCTATCACCCCGAGCCGATGAAACTCCTACTCGAGGACATGCTGCTGGAGGCCGGAGTCGACATTCGACTTTTCACCCGTGTCGTCGGTGCCGTGCCGGATGACTCGGGCCGTCTCTCTACAGTCCTGACCGAATCCAAAACGGGTCGCGAAGTCTGGACGGCAAATTCCTTTATCGACGCCACCGGGGACGGTGATCTCGCTGCGCAAGCAGGATGCGGATTCGATTTCGGTCGACCCGGTGATGGTATCACCCAGCCGTTTTCCCTGATGGCTCTCTTTCATGGAGCAAAAACGGACGAAATCGCTCCCTTTGTGAATCACGTCGCAGGCATGCGGGGTCTGGGACGCGGGAAGAGCAATTTTCTCGCCGAGCTCCGTTCCGCAGGGATCGATCCGAGTTATGGAGGTCCCTCGATTTTCGAAATTCACGATGGCCTCTACGCGATGATGGCGAATCATCAGTACAACGTTTCCGCCATCGACGCGACGGACGTGACGAAAGCGACTATCGAAGCTCGTCGTGAGAATCACGCGATGATCAATGTGCTTCGGAAAAAAGGCGGCCCCTGGAAGAACGTGGAAATCCTCGCTACGGGGGAACAAATCGGAACGCGTGAAGGACGTCGCATCCACGGTCGGTATTCCGTCAGTGATGGTGATTTGAAAAACGGAGCTCGCTTCGACGACGGAATCTGCCGCGTCACCTTTCCCATCGACGTCCACGCGACGGACCCGAAAAAAACAAAAGGGATCGAGAAGAAACCTTTCAAGTCCCAGCCCTACGATATTCCGCTGCGCTCCCTCATGGCCAAAGATGTGGACGGGCTCGTCCTCGCCGGTCGATGCATCAGCGGCGGTTTCATCGCACACAGCAGCTACCGCGTCACCGGAAACGCCGTCGCGATGGGTGAGGCCGCCGGCGTCGTCTGCGCCGTGGCAGCGGAGAACAAGTTGCTACCACACGAAGTCCCTTTCGCCGAGCTGGGCGTGAAAGCCGTCGGATGAGGCAAGTCACAGGGTTGAGTCGATGAATTGCTGCACAAAATGTGCCGCATTTTCAAAATGGTTGCTACCATCGGATAACAAAACTACACCTACTGGGAAAGGAGTGTCGACTTCAGTCGCCGAAGATACATCATCGCGGCAGCTAAAGCAGCCGGTCCTATGCTGCATCCGGATGCGGGACCTGATACCCTGTCAGGTTTCGCAAAGGAGCGCGTCTGAAGTGGGCTGCGTCTCGTTACCTCTGCGCAGGAAACTGCATCAACCATGAACTTTTCCAAACGACATGCCTGTTGGCTTGGGCCACTGATTGGATTTTTCGGATTTGTCAGCTACTTCCTCCTCTCGACGAAGTTGACCGTGCTTCGGGACTCCGCGATTCTGAATCTCGTCATCGTATTGCTTGCCGTGGTTCTGGCTTTTTCAGGATTGGTGGCGCTCTGGAAACGCTCTTCGTGGAAAGGGAAAAGCCTCCACATCGCGGGAACTTTTGCGAGTGTCTCTTTCGCTGTGATGCTCTTCTGGTATGTCTTTGACCTGTCCTACCAGATGCCCGGGACTTCGGACATGACCTTGGCCCTTGAAGAAGCGCCTGATTTCTCCCTCGCGTCTGCAACCGGCGATACCGTGAGCCTTTCTTCGTTTCGAGGGAAAAAGGTCGCCCTTTCTTTCTATCGTGGATTCTGGTGACCCTTCTGTGTTTCTGAGCTGCAAGGTTTGCAGTCACAAGAAGACGAACTTCGCGAAGCTGGCATCGAGCTGGTCGCGATCAGCGCCGACTCGACCGAGGACTCGAAGGAAAAGATGCTGCCCAAAGGTATTGCTTTTCCTCTTCTCGCTGACCCTGAACTCACCGCTATCGACGCCTACGGTCTTCGGCATGTCGGAGGGAATCCTTTCGGCGGAGATATTTCCCGCCCTGCCGTTTTCCTGATTGATGAAGAAGGTCGAATTGTCGAAAAGATGCTCACCGAAAACTGGCGTGTTCGACCGACCCCGGAGATGATCCGGGAAAAATTCAGCGGCGAGGAGTAAACGGCGCCGCATCAACCTCTCCGTCGCTGATCGTTTTCTCTTCCCCGAGCAATTGATGATTCAGAAAGGCCGTAACCGCTTCACTTACCGCCGGTCCGAAACCCTGGCCATGCCCTCCGCCTTTTACTGTCAGCAGAACGGTCGGGACGCCGGCTTTCTCGAGAGCTTTTTCCAGCACAACCGATTGGGGATATGGCACCAGCTTGTCATCTGTCCCGTGAACAATCAATGAGGGCTCATCGTCCGAGGAAGCCCAGGTGACAGGGGAAGCGTTTTTTGCTTTGTTAGGATTTTCCAGGATCGGCCCGCCGACCAGTTTACTCTCCGGTGAATCCGGTGCCATGTGGTCCATGATGCTGGGGTGATCATTCATTGTCAGCAATTCAGACGGTCCAAAGAAATTCACCACGCAGGCAACTTCCGAGGAAACGTCCGAGTGCGGCCCGAGGTCGCCCTCGAGACCTTCGACACCGTGAGAAACTCCTAACATAGCAACCAGGTGCCCTCCCGCCGATGTGCCCCAGACTGCCATTCGATCGGGATCGATAC
>JAKMGR010000364.1 GCA_022424805.1 Verrucomicrobiales bacterium | reverse complement strand
CGATTTCACCGGGGAAGAGGAATGGTCATTCGGGGTTACCTGGATGAACCCTGGACGGCAGGAACACCTGATTGGGTATCACTTTGCTACCGACATGGAGTGGGAGGACCTGCAGGCTCATTCACTCCGCTATGAAGCCTTTCTGCCGTGGCGGCATACGCTGAGCATTCTCGCTGCACACGTCAGCAGTGAGTCAGAGACCGCAGCTCCGCTGAATGCGAGTGGGCTCAGCAAACAGCTTTCGGTGGAGTATCGGGTCCCGCTGGCCCGGCCAAAGTTTAACCGTGCCTGGCGTCACTACCTGACTTTCGCATTCGACTACAAATCAACAGATACCGATCTGCTTTTTGGAGGGCTCACCTTTTTTGGAAACGATGTCGAAGTCGGACAGTTTCGGGGACTCTACGAAGTTCGTGTTCCCGACGAAAAAGGAATTACCATGATGAGTGCGGGATTGGTCGGATCCCCCGGTGATATGTTCTCCAACAACGACGATACCAGCTTCGGTATCGCGCGTTTGGGTTCGGAGGCAGACTACTGGTATGCCATCGCCGAGTTCGAACGACTGCAGCAACTTCCCAACGACTTCACCCTCCGAGTGGATTTGCAGGCAAGGGGGTCGGGAGACCGGCTCCCCTCGACCGAGCTATTGCTGGCCGGTGGATATTCCACTGTGCGTGGATTCGATGAGAGTCTCGTTCGCGGCGATTCAGGCATCCTCTCAACGGTGGAGTTGATTACTCCCGATTTTTCCATTTTCCCCAATCAGGATGACACCTGGAATGGATTCATTTTCTGGGACGCTGCTGCTCTCGACATCAGCGATGCTCTGCTTGGCGAGGTCAGCCCCTCGCTACAGAGTCTTGGCCTCGGTCTGAATGCTCGTGTTGGCGATCGCGGTTTTGCTCGTGCCGCCTACGGCTGGGCGGTCAAGGATCACGGACTGCCGTCCGGAACTTCGGACGGAAAATTTCATTTTGGTCTGACTCTGACCTATTAAGGTTACCCCTTAATTCTGGCCCGCCACATACGGACTGGGATCTTCGTTCATGTGAATGAGGATGTGAGCGAGGTTCGGGTGAAAGCGGATGATGTCCTCGGCGAGTTCTCGCAGGCCTTGATCAAAGGCTGCCTGGAGTTCGGGATTGTCTGCGCAGATTTCGGAAGGTGAATCACTGGCGGACTCAAGTAGTTCGAGAGTGTTGTTGGTTTGAGCGGGTTCGGGGAGATACATGGTGTTGAGTGTGGTGGTGAAGCATGAGGTGGATCAAAGTTATTGCAGTCACGAATACTTGGGAGTGGGTGCCTGTCCGTCGCGTTGCAGATCTCGGATTTTTTCCTTGAGCAGCATCATCGCCGTTTCGGCAGCGTTTTTTCCGTAGAACCCAGTCTTCGACAGCTCTTCGAGCAACTCTTTAACCTGCGGTGTCGCAGAAAGGGTGATTTGAACGGTCTCAGTTGTGTTCTTTGGTCTCGCCATTTGATTCGTAGAGAATAACTATGCCATTGTTATAAGATAATAATGGCACTCGTCAACGGTTTATTCGGCATTTTATTAGGTTTTTTACGTACGAGATAAATTTTCTTCATTTACTATTTTTTCTAGAAATTAAGGGCGTAAAATAGCTGAATGCGGAACGCAGATTGGGGCGTTGCGTTGGCCGCGAAGTCGGAACATATTTTGGCCTCATGAAATTTCTGCTCCCCACCTTCGCAGCCCTGACCTCTCTCTTTCTGCTGTCCTGTTCTGAAGCAGAAAAAACGGAGAGTAATCCAAACGAGACCCTGGAGACAGGAGAAGGAAAAGCGGAGGAGCAGAAAAAAGCAGAGGCGGAAACGACACCGATGAAAAAGCGGAACACTGATCCTGCTGCAGGTGGCGAGGAAATTATCACTCTCGCGGGAGGATGTTTCTGGTGCACGGAGGCTGTCCTCGAGAAAATCGACGGGGTCAAAGATGTCGTCTCCGGTTACATGGGGGGGCATGTCGAGAATCCCACTTACCAGCAGATCTGCACCAAGACGACCGGTCACGCAGAAGTGATTCAGGTGACTTTCGAAACTTCGAAGATCTCACTTGATGAAGTGCTCAATGTATTCTGGCAGGCGCACGATCCTACGACGCTGAATCAGCAGGGAGCCGATCGGGGGCCGCAGTATCGTTCGGCAATTTTCTACCATTCGCCTCAGCAGAAAACGATGGCAGAGCAATCCAAGACAAAACTCAACGCGAGCGGCATCTATGCTGATCCAGCTGTAACAGAAATCACGGAAGCCTCGACGTTCTGGGTCGCGGAAGACTATCACCAAGATTACTACCAGCTCAACGGAGACAATCGCTACTGCCGGGCCGTCATCGTTCCCAAGCTGAAGAAGCTGGGTCTCGAGTAGGGGCCTTTACTTGATCGGTGAGCAGCCTGATTCATCGTCGTCCGAGCAGCCCTCGGTGGGGTGGCCGAGGTTGAATAAGAGCACTGCGCCAAGACCGCCCAACAGGCTGCCAAAGATCGGGATTGCGATCTGGCTGAGCGATAACTTTCCGACGAGGACAAGTGCGATCGCTACAGCTGGATTCAGCACGGCCAGCGAAACAATTCCTACCGTGTATACCGCTCCAGCCACCGTGAAACCGATCGCGATTCCGTAGAAGTCATTTCCGTGGTTGGCCTTCGCCGTCGCGACATTCATGATTACCCACACGAGCATGAAGGTGAATAAAATCTCGGCGACAAGAGCAGGAGCGAAAACCAGATCGGTCGTCTCGACAATGACTCCGTCCGAGTAGAGCCCTCTCGCGAGCAAAGCCGCGAGAATCGCAGCGAGGCACTGCACGCCGATGAACGAAAACATTTCCTTGACCGAGATGTAGCAGCCTCGGATCAGAAAAGCGAGGCTCACCGCCGGGTTGAAGTGTGCTTTCGAGATGTGACCGCAGGCATAGACCATGGCGACGAGGACAAATCCTATTGCGAGGGGGCCATAGTCACCGGCCTTTCCGTAAACGGCTGCCACGCAAATGGTGAGGGTCAGAAAGAACGTGCCAAGGAATTCGCTGAGAAGACGGTTCATGATGGAGAAACAAGTCACTTTCGTCGTAAATCGTAAATCGTAAATCGTAAATCCGCTTGTGACGAAATTGTCAGGAAGCCCGGCAGCGGATAGCTTTCTTCGAAAAAGCCGGAGGGTGAGTTGCGATACAGCCCAGTGAAGCTGTATTCGTCGCCTTCCGAAGCGGCCCGGTTGTGGACGACAAAGGAATCGACTCCGAGGCTGGCCGACTGCTTTCCGGAAAGGCCGAACAAACTGCACATGCAGGATATCGATCGTTACTTTTCTGAATCGGAATACGAGCTGGCAAATCGGCACAACGCAATTCGTTGGTTCATTTGCATGGGTGTTGGGATTCCGGGGATTGTAGTGTTGGCGGCACTGTTAGGGTTCTATCTTGCGCTGTTCATCAGTATCGGAGCGTTTCCCGGAATCTACTTTTTCGTCACGAACCTTTTCCCGGGAAGTAGAAAGCACGACACGGTTTTGTATAAGAGATACAAAACCGGAAGAAAGATCGCTTCCCGAGAATTCGAAAAATCGAAGTCCTAGTTATTCGATCAAATACTGCGACATCGCTTCGTCAATGTCCTGCCCACCGCGGAAAAGGGTGTTTCCTTCAAAGAGCGCAGTCGCATCAATACCCTCGTGGTCTTCCCAGTCGGATTCCTCGACCTGCCCGCTCTGGCCGTAGGCGGCGAGTGGGTTGTGATAGGTGACCTTTTCGATCTCTTCGATGGTAACTCCGCGCTCTTTCATGAGAGCTGCCGTTTTGGGAACGGCGAGAGGATCGCTGATACCCCAGTCGGCGGCACTGTCGACGACAATCTTCTCGGCTCCATATTCCAGCATGAGGTCGACCATGCGCTCATTGCCGAGTTTGGTGTGCGGATAAATCGTAAACGCCGCCCAGAATCCGCGGTCGAGAACTTCTTTGACCGTTTCTTCGTTGTTGTGGTCGATGATGACTTTGTCAGGGCTAACGCCTACATCGACGAGCACATCCATCGTGCGATTCGTTCCTTTCTTTTTGTCACGGTGGGGCGTGTGAATCTGAATCGGAAGGTCGGCCTCCAGTGCCATCTCGGCCTGACGAATGAGATACTTTTCTTCCATCTTCGACTGATCGTCGTAACCGATCTCCCCGATTCCAACAACGCCCTCTTTGCAGATGTAAAGCGGCATCAGTTCCATGACCGCCTCGGCAAGCTTCTCGTTGTTCGCTTCCTTCGGATTCAAACCGATTGTGCAGTAATGCTTGATGCCGAACTGACTTGCCCGAAAGCGCTCGAAACCGATCAGGGAGTTGAAGTAATCCTTGAAAGTCCCGACCTCCGTTCGCGGCTGCCCCTGCCAGAAGGAAGGCTCGATAATTGCGGCGACGCCGGCAGCTGCCATTCGCTGGTAGTCGTCGGTGGTCCGGGAGACCATGTGAACGTGGGAGTCGAAAAAGCGCATGGGGAAAAAGAGTGGGGAATGGATGTCAGGTCAGGCTTTTGCGGATGATTTTGTCTTCCATTTCCTGACCGAGTGATTTCCAGGAGAGATCACCAATTTCTATTTTGGAGAGTTCGTCGGCCAATGTGGTTTTCCGCGACTCAAGTTTCCCGGATTCCTCTTCGGCGACGACGAGGGCCGCGGCGGCTCGATCATCCGGATTTTCGCTTTCTGCCATCTTGGCGATGTCGCCGGCGATTCGTTCATCGATGAATCCGATGCAACTGCGCCACGCTTCCGGAGTGATGAGGCGTCCGGCGGCCCAGCGTTCGTGTGCGAGGTCAGAGATCGCTTCGGCGAGTGCCTGATTTCGGCGCGCTTCGATTCCGTGAATTCGGTGGAGAGGCCGACTGATGAAGATTGCTTTCAAAACCATCTGATTCCAGGCCTCGTCGGTGAAATGTTCCTGCGGAAAGGGATTGTCGAGCGCGATCGAATCGTAGATATCGACGATATTCGATCGAAGCCCATCGACAGCTGATTCAACGAGATCCTCCTGGTGACGCATCCAACGCAACGCTGAAAAAAGCGCAATCTGCTCGCGTATGTCTGCGGTGTTGAGAACGGCCGAGAAACTTTCGAGGAAGGTGTCTTTGTCCTTTTCCGCAAGCACAAGAAGCAAGGCAACCCGGGCAGTGCGGAATTCGTCCCACCCGACGATCGTTTCATTTTCCGACTGGATCGTAGCCGCCTTGTCGAAGCGGCGCGAGACGCCGCTGAAAGCGTAGTAAAACGGGTGTTTCTCAAAGTTTTCCGAAAGCTCGGAAATCTGGCCGCGGAGCCAGGAAACGGCGTCAGCAGAAGCGGAGGCGGAAAGCGCGGCTAGCAAAGTATCTCGCATATTCGGAGTAGTGGTTCCAATAAGGTCAGAGTGAATTGCGAATCCGTCAACGCAAGAGAGACTCGCGTATTTTCGATCATCTCTCACTCGCCCGAACGGCCTTTGGCTGGGGGCGTTTCTGAAATGCTGCGATGTCTTTTTTTAGGACTTCGACTGCCTTCTCAATCTGTCGATCCTGGCCTTTAGACAATTCTCCGGCCTCCGGCCAGATCGTGATGTCGGGTTTTGCGCCGTTCAGCTCCATATCCTGCCCGTCACTGAGCCGATACCAGCCGCGAAATGGCATGCGGAGCGTTCCTACGTCCATAATCATTTTAGAACCTGTCGAAATCACGCCCCCGGATGTTTCGACTCCGACGAGTTTCCCTCGTCCGAGTTCCTTGATCGCGTGGCTGAAGATTTCGGCGTTGGAAAAGCTGTTCTGGTTGCAGAGAACGGTGATGGGTTTGCTCCACGTTGCATAGACT
>JAKMGR010000133.1 GCA_022424805.1 Verrucomicrobiales bacterium | reverse complement strand
TCCCTGCTTTCCATCTACCTCGTCGGATTTCAGCTACCGCTTTCCGGGGCCGTTCTCGCGCTTCCCGAATGGGCCGGTTGGCTGACCCGCCCATTCATCTCCGCGTACTGGAGTTGGGCGGGAGTCATGGACGGGATGGAACGCAACTACCACCGCTATATCGACGAAGTGACGGATACCTTCCTTGCCCCGATGTGGCTTTGCTTCCTGGTTCTCATCGCCCACGTCGCACTCGGCCTCTTCATCGCCTACATCGGCGTGAAACGTCCGCGCTGGGATGCCTGACCGCTCGGAGCGCGGGAATGACGAAACGGGAAAAATGACCGCTGAAGACGAATTACGGGAATATCTCGGAGACTACGTCACCGAAAACAAGCGGGAGAAAATTGCAGCCGTTCTCGCGGAACGGACGCGGCATGTCACGATCATGCTGGAAAACATCTACCGCCCCCACAACGCGTCTGCCTGTCTCCGCTCCTGCGACTGCCTCGGCGTTCAGGATGTCCATATCGTGGAAGGCGAAAACCAATACCGAGCCAACGAAGACATTGCGCTCGGTGCGTCGAAGTGGCTGTCCCTGCACCGCTATCATCAGACCGAGTCCGCGCTCGAAACGATGAAGCGACGTGGTTACCAGATCGTGGCTACGACGCCGAATGAAAATGGCTATAGGCCATGCAACCTACCTCTCGACAAACCCGTCGCGATTCTCTTTGGAACCGAGGAAGAAGGCCTGAGCGAAACCGCTCTCAAAGTTGCCGACAGCACCATGAAGCTGCCCATGCACGGCTTCACCCAGAGCTATAATATTTCGGTGACCGTGGCGATTGCATTGTCGCGGTTAGCCGAAAGAATCCGCGAGTCCGAATTGGATTGGCGGCTGTCGGAAGCGGAAAAGAATGAGCTGACCCTCGAGTTTTATCGAAGGATTGTGAAGCGGCACGATCTGTTGGAGGAGAAGTTCTGGGAGGAGAGGTAGCGGCTCGCAGCGGGATCGCGCAAAACCTCTCCGCTCTATTCTGCGCGAGTTTGAGAAGAGCAATGCCACCGTTCTCAGTTCTTCGTCTCGTAGTAAAACACCCAGGTGTTGAGTTGAACAATCGTCTTGCCCTCGTCGTTGAGGTATACCTGAACGGAGAGATGAGAAGCGCGGCGCAGGTCACTGAGAAGCTTTGTTGCAATATCGATGCGTGATTCGCGAGTGCCTGCGGGAGGGTGGAGCTCGTAAATTACGCCTTTCTCCGTGAGCGAAATCTTCCCGGAATTCATGTGAAACTTTAGATCCTGAATCGCTGCCAACGTAATCTTGCGTTCTTCAATCTCGCCATCATCGACGCGAGTCAGAGGGCAAGGCAGGGGGGAGGATCAAGCAAACACTGATCGCAAATTGCCGAAACCGTTGAGTGTAGAAAATGGTGGAAGTAATCTAAGAAAAGGGGAACGCGAATGCGCTTCGCTTCCACGAATGAGAAGGAATTTACGCGAATTCCAGAATCAACATTCGCGTTCATTCTAATCCATCCGCGACTATTCGCGTTTCCTGATCACAATGTGACGGATTGTGAGCGGGGAGGTAAGCACACAGCCTATTGCCATTACCCACCAAGCCAGTCGGCTCACACAATCGCATCAAGCAGATACTCGCGAAGCTCGGAAATCGGAATGCGCCGCTGCTCCATTGAGTCGCGCTCGCGGATCGTAACAGTATCCTTATCTTCGTCGCCATTTTCTCCGAGAGTCTCGAAGTCAATCGTGACGCAGAAAGGAGTTCCCACTTCATCCTGACGACGGTAACGACGCCCAATTGCGGCGGTCTCGTCGTAGAAGACGTTCATGAAAGGCGTCAGCATTGACTGCACCTCGCGGGCTTTTGCGACGAGCTCTGGCTTGTTCTTGAGAAGCGGCAGAACCGCCACCTTGATCGGAGCCATGCGTGGTGAGAAGCGCATCACGATGCGGGTTTCTTCCTTGCCCTTGTCATCGGTAATAGTCTCTTCGTCGTAGGCTTCGCAGATGAGCGCGAGAATCGTCCGGTCGCATCCGGCACTCGGCTCGACGACGTGGGGAAGAAGTTTCTCCTTGGCTTCGTCGTCGAAAAACTCGATCGGCTTTCCGCTGTGTTCGCGATGCTTCTTGAGGTCGTAGTCCGTCCTGTAGGCAACTCCTTCGAGTTCCTGGATTCCAAAAGGAAACTCATATTCGATGTCGTAGGTCCTCTTCGAGTAGTGAGCGCGCTCGCCGTCAGGCACGTCGAGAACGTGAAGATGCTCACGCGGGATACCGATTTCTTCGTAGAAAGACAGGCGTGTCTCCAGCCACTCATCGGTGAGGCGCATACCATCTTCTTCGCGGCAGAAATACTCGATCTCCATCTGCTCGAACTCGCGCGAGCGGAAGGTGTAGTTGCGAGGATTGATCTCGTTGCGGAAAGATTTTCCGATCTGGGCAATTCCAAACGGGAGCTTCACTCGGTTCGAGTCGACGACGTTTTTGAACTGAACAAAAATCGTCTGCGCTGTTTCCGGACGCAGGTAGGCGGTGCCCTTCGGATCGCTTTCATCCGCCGAGGCTCCCATCTTCGTTTTGAACATGAGGTTGAATTCGCGGGCCGCCGTTAGCAGCGATCCGTTCTCCGGATTGTAGCTCGTTGAGTCCGTAACTTCCTCGGTCGATTCTCCAGCCAGTTCGAGTTTCTTGGGGGAAATTTGCTTGTCGCTGAGAAACTGCGAGTAGTAGAGGCGGGCTGTCTTGCGAGCCTTGTTTTCGTCCTGATTTTCCGAAAGCAGAACGGAGTACGCACGATCAACCGACCATCCCGATTCTTCATGAGAAGCCCCTGTGTAGTGATAGGCCGTTCCCGACTGTGGATCGATTTCGTCAGCCCGGAGACGCGCTTTTGTCAGAAGACAATCGCACATGGGGTCGGAAAACCCACCAAGGTGTCCCGAAGCTTCGAGAACAGATTCCAAAGTAAGAATTGATCCATCGAGACCGAGAATATCCTCACGCTCCTGAACGTTCTTCCGCCACCAGTAATCCTTCAGATTCCGCTTAAGCTCTGCCCCGAGAGGACCGTAGTCCCAACATCCGTTGGCGCCGCCATAAATCTCTGCCGATTGGAAGATGAAACCGCGTCTCTTGCAGAGACTGACGATCTTTTCCATCAGGACCTGATCTTTTTCGGATGATTTATCGCTCATGAGCTCGGCTGTTTAAAAAGGGGCACAAGATAACCGCACCACCCTATCCGCAAGGGGAAAGTGAGACCAACCCCCTCTTTGCTGAAGCCGCAAAAAACGAACCGGGGTTAAGTGTTGAACCTAACAGGGGCAGGCGATCGACCAAACAGGGTCGGATCGAGGGATATCCGCTATCCAAAAATGCGCTGTCGAACCCCTTCGAACAGACAAACTGCTGCTGCGTTGGAAACATTGAGACATTCCACTTCGCCTGACATGGGAATGCGGACAAGCTCGTCGCAGTTTTCCATGGTGAGGCGGCGCATCCCCTCGCCTTCGGCTCCGAGTACAACAGCAAGCGGTCCGGTCAAGTCTACGTCGTAAAGGTCCTGATCCGTCGCATCGGCTGTGCCGACACAGCGGATTGCGTATTCTTCACGAATGCGTTTCAAAAAGCGCGCCATGTTCGCGACCGAGACAACCGGAACGAACTCCGCACCTCCACAGGAAATGCGAACCACCGTCTCGGTCACCGGCGAAGCCTTGTGACGCGGCGTCACGACGGCATGGACTCCGGCACCCTCGGCAGTACGAATGCAGGCCCCCAAGTTATGCGGGTCCTGCACCCCATCGAGCACAAGGAGAAAGGGAGTTTCCTCCCCCGGATTATCCAGAAAATCACAGAGCGCCTCCTCATCGAGTCGAGCAACTCTGCGAATCTCACTGGAGTGAACATTCGCCCGCGCTTCGCGCGGACGACTTCCGCCGGAGCGATTCCCCCCGGAGCGGCCACGGCGTCCTCTTGCCATATTTTTACCAGGTAAATTCGCTTACGCGAAAATTTCGGACTGACCGAGCTGCTCGTGGATGCGGTTGCAAGTGTCACCGTCCATGCCAAGTTCGTAGGCCAGATTTCCAAAATACTGAGCCTCGTTATGTGCTTCCTGAGGTGGAGCTTGAGGCTCGCCTCCGCCCAGGAGCGCGCCGAGAATGTTACCACCGGTGCTGGAGTCCATGGCGTTATTGCTGATAAGATTTCCGAGAATTTTAACTGCGTCCATTTTGTATGTAAGGAGAGGGATAGAATCACGCTTCGGACATTTTTTCCAAGCGCCCCGACCGTAGCCCTACCCGCGATCTGCGACCAGCTTTTTCTTGATCACCTTCAGGACAAGGAAATTACGCGTTTTTGCGGAGGTTTCCAGATTGACGATATCCAGAACTCTTTTCAGTCTCCATGGAATGAGTCCTGACGAACCACCCGCGAAAAATGAACGTCTGCTGTCCCTCGACGTGTATCGCGGAACGGTCATGCTGCTACTCGCCACCTCCGGTCTTGGTCTCGCGAAGGCAGCGAAACAATGGGACGGCGCCTTTGCCGAATTTCTGGTGTTTAACGGATCCCATCCCCAATGGAACAGCCAATTCGCTTTTCTCGGCGTTTCGGTCTGGGACCTGATCCAGCCGGCTTTCATGTTCATCGTCGGAGTATCGATGCCTTTCTCCTACGAAAAACGAGCGCGACTCGGGCAAAGCTATGGCAGCCGAATGCGACACGCATGGACCCGAGCGATCCTCCTCACTCTGCTCGGCGTTTTTCTGCAGTCTCGCTGGGGCGACACGAACTGGCTTTTTACGAATGTGCTAAGCCAGATCGGCCTCGGATATGGCTTTCTCTTTTTCCTCTTCGGGCGGTCGTGGAAAACTCAATTTACCGCGGGGGCTGCCGTTCTCGTCGTTTACTACATTCTGATGGTGCTACTGCCGCGCGGACTCGAGTCGTGGCGTGCTCATTTTGCCGACGGCACAAGCTTGCCTCAGCAATTCGACCTATGGTTTTTGAATCTCTTCCCAAGGGAAAAGCCATTCGATGGCCATGCCTATTCGACGCTGAACTTCGTGCCGTCTTTTGTCACCATGCTGATGGGATTGATGGCTGGACAGCTTCTGAAAAACGGGGAAACAAGCGGTGGACAAAAAGTAAAAATGCTGACAATAGCGGCGATCATCCTCTGGATCGTCGGTGCGATTCTCGGAGTGACGATTTGTCCCGTCGTGAAGAAATTATGGAGCCCATCCTGGGCGCTTTTCAGCGGAGGTTATGCGATTGGCTTGCTCGCGATCTTCTACTGGATCATCGATGTCAAAAAATGGAACAAATGGGTATTTCCCTTTGTCATCGTTGGCCTGAATCCGCTGGCGATGTATCTCATGGGAATGCTCTCCAAGGGATTCGTGAGAGCCAATCTGCATCGACACCTGCCTGATTTCGTATTTGTCGGTCCAGCGGCGCCGATCGTCGAAGCCTGTCTGATTGCGTTGATATTCTGGCTAGTACTCTGGTGGATGTTCCGCAATAAAGTCTTTCTCCGCCTCTAACCATGAAACCCGCTTTTCTTCCCCTGCTCTGCTTCTTTGCCTTTTCCATTTCGATCGGAGAGGACAGGAACATTCTCCTGCTGATTTCGGACAACCACACGTGGACGGATGTGGGATGCTATGGTCACCCCTCGATCCAGACTCCCAATCTCGACAAGCTCGCTTCCGAAGGGATTCGTTTTGAGCACGCCTTTGCGACCACCGCCTCCTGCGGCCCCAGCCGCGCCGTGATGTATACGGGTTTGCTAACGCACTCGAACGGGCAATACGCTCACCCCCACCGCGAACACAATCAGCAGCTGAGAGCCGATGTTTTCTCCGTTTTCTCCATGCTCAAGGACGCCGGCTATCGCACTGGTCTGATCGGAAAAGATCACATCAAACCGATGGAGAAATATCCGCTCGATTACCATCCAAGAAACCGCTCCCGTGACGTCGTCACTACCGGCAAGCAGGCTATGACATTCCTGGAGGAAAAATCCGAGGATCCGTTCTTTCTCGTCGTCTCCTTTAATGATCCCCACCCCATCGGAATTCCGGGCGCTGCATGGGGTGTACCGAAGACGGTGAATGGCTACGAGCCTGTTGCCTACGACCCAAAAGATGCAGTCGTTCCGCCCTTTCTTCCCGACACAGCAAACGTTCGCGAAGGAATCGCCGGATACTACCAGCAGATTTCGCGAATGGATCACGGTGTTGGCATCGTCCTTTCGGAGCTCGAGCGGACCGGGTATAAGGATAACACGCTGGTCATTTTCATTGCTGACCACGGCACTTCGGAGCCCGGTGCGATGGGAACCCACTACGAACCCGGTGTCCGCGTCCCCTTTATCGTTCGAGCACCCGGCGTCGAAAAGCCTCTCAGCCCCAACCGCGCTCTCGTGACTTTCACCGATTTGACCCCCACCTTTCTCGACTGGGCGGGAGTCACATTCGACAAGTATCCGCTACACGGGAGAAGCATCCTGCCCATCCTCGATCAGGAGAATCCCGCAGGATGGGACGAAGCGCTGCTAAGCCACGTCGGACACGACATTTTTGCATACTACCCGATGCGAACTCTGCGCGGCAGAAAATACAAACTGATCTGGAATCTCACTCCGGGTACGGAGTACCCGCTGCCGATTGATACTGTGCAACGCAGGACCTGGGCGGAACTGCGGGGGCGCGGCGATGAAAAAATCGGAAGCCGACTCGTGGAGGATTTTCTCCATCGCCCGCGTCTTGAACTTTACGATCTCGAAACCGATCCGTGGGAAACGAAAAACCTGGCGGACGATCCTGAACTCGCGAAGATCAGGGAAGAGATGGTGGCTCGACTGATGGGACACCTCGAGAAGCAGAAAGATCCCTGGATTCGGAAGTATCACCCCATGGAAAAAGAGCAGTGAAAGATCGGAGCCGCCTACTTAGGTAGAAGCAACTCGATTCGTCACGCAAGTCGGTCACATTTTTTTCTGTTCGCCGCCTCTGCAGTCCCGCCAAACTGCGTGCGATGAAATTTGTAATTGCTTTACTCACTCTGGTCACCTCGACGGCTTCTCTTTTCGCTGCTGAAGTTTTTGAAATCGGCGACACCAATTTCTCCGAACTTCCCGGAGGAAAAGAAGCTGATGGAATCGTGGGAGACTTCGTTCTTCGAAATGACAAAATCGAAGTCGTTATTTCCGGCAATCTCCCGCTCCGACGACCCAACATGAGCGCCTTCTACGGCGACGGAAACGAGACGCCCGGCTGCCTCTACGATTTGACCCTGCGGGATGCAGACAACGATCAGATCACGATCTTTACACCGAGCGCGCAAAAAGGACCGGTGAACTACGTGAAGATTGTCGATGCGCCCGAGGAGCATGTCGCTGTCGAAACTGTCGTTACTACAGCCAAAGGCAACGGACTTGGAAAAACTCATCGCTATCTCTTGAAAGATGGCTGGCATGGCGTGCTCATCGTTTCCGAGTTCCAAAACGATTCCAAAGAGGAAAAGCAATTCTCCCTCACCGATGGCTGGACACAAATGCGAAGCAAAGGTTCGATCAGAGGAATCCAGTGGGCAGACTCAATCGATCCCGCACACAAATGCGGCTATGCATTTGCCTGGGTCGAAGAGGAAGGAGCAGCCATTCCTGAATCCAATACCGTCAAGCTCGCGCCTGGGAAGGCCCTCAAGGTGGCTCGATTTCTCGCAGTCGGGAAGTCTCCTGCCGAAGCAGTAGGCGTCGTGGCTCAGAGAAAAACCCCGGATGAAGTCGGAACAGTCACCCTCGTTCTCAAAGACAAGGATGCGAATCCAATCGTCACGGGTCGAGCCATGGTCAGTCTAGGTGATGCCAAGCCTACCCCAGCTTATCCTGATGGCGAAGGCAAAGCGGCTTTCGCCTGGCCGAAAGGAACACACAAAGTGTCACTGGAAGACATGGGGCGGAAAACTGTCTCAAGGGATCTGGAGGTGATCGAAAATGTTATTCTCGAACAGGATCTGTCAGATCTTTCTCAAGTCTCTTTCGCCATCACCGCAGAGGACGGCACTGACATCCCTTGCAAAGTCCATTTCACTCCGCGAGATGGAACACCGAAACCTGACCTGGGGCCGACCGATCGCGCCCATGGCTGCAAGGACCAATGGCACTCTGCAACCGGAAAGTTCAACGTCCCCCTTCCGCCAGGCAGCTACCGGGTGACGGTGGTGAGAGGCCCGGAATACGATGCCATCACCCAAGATATCGAACTTGCACCCGGCGCTTCCGTCGAGGTGAAGGGAAAGCTGGTCCGCTCCGTCAATACGAACGGATGGGTTTCCTGCGACTTTCACAACCACTCCACGCCGAGTGGAGACAACACCTGCGGCACCGATGATCGCCTCATCAATCTCGCCGCCGAGCATATCGAATTTGCGCCAACGACAGAGCACAATCGCCTCTACGATTGGGAACCACACATCGGCAAGCTGGGCCTCAAGAAATTTCTCGCCACCGTACCTGGCATGGAACTGACAGGGAGAGGAGCCCACTTCAATACATTCCCCCTGAAACCTGATCCCAAAAAGCAGGATGGCGGAGCACCTGTCTGGCAAAAGGACCCTCGTCTGAATGCGATCGTTCTACGAAACTACCAGGGAGAAGAACCTGATCGCTGGGTTCACGTAAACCACCCTGACATGTCGGAAAATTTCATCGACTGGAACCGCGACGGCCGCGCTGATGGTGGCTACGCCTATTTCGGAGGTTTGCTGGACGGATTAGAATCACAGAACTACCGCGCTTCGAGCATTCTCGCTGGTGCTCCTTTTTCAATTGGCAAAGCCCGCACCGGTCTTGGCAAGCAGGTGAACTACAATCGCGAGTTCATCTGGCTTCAGCTGCTGAACCAGGGCTTGAAAGTCTGGGGTATCGGGGTGGCTGATGCACACCACGTTTACGGAAACGGTGTCGGCAGCTGGAGAACTTACATTCCAAGTCCAACTGACGATCCCGAGGAAATCGACTGGAGAGAAATTTCCCGCCGGGCAAAAGCCGGAAACATGATCCTGTCGAGCGGCCCCTTCCTGAAAGTGCAAACCGACAACGGAACCATTGCGGGAGGATATGAGAGATCGACTGGCAAAACATTGCTCAGTGTCAAAGTTTCCTGTGCCAACTGGTACAACATCAACCGAGTTCAGGTATTGGTGAACGGACGGCAGGATTCGCGATACAACTACACTCTCGAAACGCACCCCAAGCTTTTCAATGACTCGGAACAGAACAGCGGTTTTGCCAAAATGATCGAGCTCGACCTCAGTGAAGACTCTCAGATCATTGTGGTTGCCATTGGCGAAAAGGAATCGCTACAGCGTGGATTCGGCACGAGCAGCCAGGCATCGATCGAACCTTGCGCCTACAACAATCCAATCTACATAGATGTAGATGGAAACGGCTTCGAGCCAAACGGAGATACGCTCGGCTATGAGCTGCCGGTGGTCGGACTGAGTGTGGAGAAGGTGGAAGCGATGCTGGGACAGTAGCAGCATCGCATTGCTCTATCTTATCAAGAGGGATACAAGACTTTCGCTAAAAACATTCGGGGAGAAGGCTCCAAGATTACAAGTCCCCGTCGGTCACCGCTCCGGTCGAAGCGGATGACACGAGCTTAGCGTATTTCGCGAGAACCCCCTTGGTGTAGCGCGGCTTCGGCTGCTTCCAACTTTTCTGACGAGCGGCTAGTTCTTTCTTCGTGACCTTGAGGGTCATCTCACGCTTTTCAGCGTCGATGGAAATCTCATCGCCGTTTTTCACAAGCGCGAGCGGACCACCAACAAAAGCTTCCGGCGTGACGTGCCCGATCACAAAACCGTGACTACCCCCTGAAAAACGACCGTCAGTAATCAAGGCGACGTCCTCTCCCAAGCCAGCTCCCATGATCGCTCCGGTTGGCCCAAGCATTTCCCGCATTCCGGGACCGCCCTTTGGCCCTTCCATGCGAATGACAACGACGTCACCTTTTTTGATTCGTCCACCGAGAATCGCTTTCATTGCTTTTTCTTCAGAATCATAGACCTTGGCCTTCCCTGTGAAACTGAGGCCCTCCTTGCCGGAGATCTTCGCAACCGCACCCTCTGGAGCGAGGTTTCCGTAAAGCACAACAAGGTGGCCATCTTTCTTGATGGGCTTTTTCAAACTACGAATGATGGTCTGGCCCTTCGGGTAGGAAGCCTTTACCTTTGCCAGATTCTGCTTCATTGTTTTTCCAGTCACGGTCATGCAATCACCGTGAAGCAGTCCCGCATTGAGTAGCATTTTCATGAGGGGAAGCGTCCCGCCGATTTCGACGAGCTTCATCATCACATTCGCTCCGCTCGGCTTCAGATCGGCGATCACGGGAACACGTTTCCCAATCCGGGTAAAATCGTCGATCGAGATTTTGACACCTGCAGCATTGGCGATCGCGATGAGATGAAGCACTGCATTGGTCGAACCACCGAGTGCGGTGACTACGGTGATCGCATTCTCAAACGCCTTCTTCGTCATGATGTCACGAGGGCGAATGCACTTGTTGATCAAATTCACTACAGCTGCGCCTGCATCGAAGCAATCCATCATCTTTTCATCACTCACCGCTGCCTGTGCGGAGCTGTTCGGGAGACTCATGCCAAGCGCCTCAATCGCACTCGCCATTGTATTGGCAGTATACATTCCACCGCAGGAACCGGGGCCGGGAATCGCAGTCTCCGTAACTCCTTCGAGTTCCTTGTCGTCAATCTTTCCGGCGCTGTGTTTTCCAACCGCCTCGAAAACCGAGACGATGTCGACGTCCTCGCCTTTGAAGCAACCGGGCTTGATCGTTCCTCCGTAAACGAAAATTCCCGGACGATTCATCCTCGCAATTGCCATCATGCAGCCCGGCATATTTTTATCACATCCGCCGATCGCAACGACGCCGTCCATACCTTCGCAGCCAACTACTGTTTCGATCGAATCTGCAATGACTTCGCGACTGACGAGAGAATATTTCATTCCCTCCGTTCCCATCGAAATCCCGTCCGAAATGGTGATGGTATTGAACTCGACCCCCTTCCCCCCAGCGGCATCGACACCGCTGACCGACTCCTTGGCGAGACCATCGATGTGCATGTTGCATGGGGTCACCATGCTCCAGGTCGATGCGACTCCGACAATCGACTTCTGAAAGTCTTTATTGGAAAAACCAACGGGATGCAACATTGCACGGCTCGGGGCACGATCGGGACCGTCGAGCATGGGAGCAGAATACTGTCGATGAGCTGGTGAGGATGTTTTCTTAGCCATGTGGAAACTTGCTACTTTTTCTAATTGATGAAAATATTATTTTTCTCTGTTAATGATACTTTTTTGATATGACTGCTTTTTCCTTTCGCGAATTGGAGTGTTTTCTTGCTGTTGCCGAAGAATTGTCA
>JAKMGR010000101.1 GCA_022424805.1 Verrucomicrobiales bacterium | reverse complement strand
GCTGACTTGGCTTCTCCCGAACAATTTTCCAATCCCCCTTTCGAAAAGCCGAGTGGGTTCGGTATTCGAAATAAAATGACTGATGCGGCGAGCCGGCCACTCCCTGCAGAACCGGTAGAGGGTTTCTACCATCGTAGACGAAACCGTCAGGCAGTTTCGCCCCCGCAAGTTCGGCGCAGGCAATGAGAATATCCGGTGACCAGAGCGGTTCATCGACAACACTTCCAGGCTCGATTCTCCCAGGCCAGCGAGCTATCGCGGGAACACGCAGTCCTCCTTCCCAACAGGTCACCCCTCCAGAACGAAGCGGTTCATTGATACCTACATCGAGACCTTTTCGGTTGAGCCTGAATCCCCCATTGTCCGACATGAAGAAGAGAAAGGTATTATCTGCCTCCCCCGCCTTTTCCAGCGCCTCAAGCACCCGACCAATCGCCTTGTCGAGCGCATAGACCACCGCGTCGTAGCGTTTCTTCGGGTCTGTCTCATCAGGAGAAAGACCCGTTTCCTCAAATGCCCAATCTGGAGCCTGCCACTCGTCCGACTGTCCCGGGAGTTTGTTTTTCTTGTTCGGAAAATGGGGAGAATTGAAGGGTAAATAAACAAACCACGGAGCTGCTTCCGGGCTTTTTCGCTGAATAAAATCAATCGCCCCGTCCGCGAAAAGATCCGTAGCATACTCTCCATCACGAATGATCGGTTCGATCCCTTGAAAGAGGTCGCGCCTTCCATTGTAACGATGGTGATAGTAATCAACGTTGCCTGAAGCATGCCCAAGAAACTCGTCGAAGCCTCGCTCCGTGGGGCGTGACCCTTTGGCAAAGCCGATGTTCCATTTCCCGAAGCAACCTGTTGCATACGGCTCCGCCGTTCCTCGCAGAACCCCCGGAATCAGAATTTCTCTCTGGTTCAACCCGACACCGTAGTTTCCCTCAATACCACCGAGCTGATTCTTGAGGCCATGTCTCTCGGGAATGCGCCCTGTCATCAGGCAGGCCCGCGAAACCGTACAGGTCGGCGAAGCGGTGTAGAACTGCGTCAGCCGAGCGCCCTCCGAAGCGAGCCGGTCAAGATTCGGCGTCTGAATGGGACTTTCCGGGCGATAGCTTTGCAAATCGCCATAACCAAGATTGTCGCAGGTGATGAGCAAAATATTGGGGCGTTCCTCGGCGGAACCAAATAGGGACAGGCCAAGAAAAGCAGTGACAAAAAGGAAAAACCTCATCGCAGGTGGTTATGGCACGGAATCCGAAATCACGGAATCACCTGATCGTGGCAGGAGCTGCACTTAACCCTGTCAGGTCGAAGACCCAAGAGAGTCAGGTCCTGCATTCAACCCTGCTCGGTTTCACCATCGTGGCATCGCCAGTTCAGCACAGCCCAAACCTTCTCCACGAATCGCTGGCATTTTTCCTCGTTCGAGTGCATCGGAAAGAATGCCGTATTTTGAAATCTGGCACTATGTGTTGCTCGCAGGGCTCGGGGTGATCGCGGGAACGCTGAATGTTCTCGCGGGCGGTGGGTCGTTGCTCACCCTTCCCGCGATGATTTTTCTGGGAATGGATGGGCCCGTCGCAAACGGAACGAACCGCGTTGCGATTTTTGCGCAGAATCTGACCGCGATCACCGGTTTCAAATCGAAGGGCTATTCTGATTTCCGTCTCAGCTTCTCTCTCGCGATGGCAACAGTGCCGGGAGCGATCGCAGGGGCCTGGCTTGGGACGATGGTGCGAGGAGAAATGTTCAACCGCGTTCTCGGCATCATCCTCATCGCCGTGCTCATTCACATGTCAATCGAGAGGCATCGAAAAAAGAAGATGATCGCACCCAGCGAGCCGGCCACGATGGAGCCGATTTCACGCAAGCAGTTCTGGCTCGGCCATCTCTGTCTTGTAGGGGTCGGTTTCTACGGCGGGTTTATTCAGGCTGGAGTCGGTTTTCTCCTCATGGCCACGCTGCACCAGGTCATGGGTCTCGATCTTGTGCGAGTGAATATGCACAAGGTTTTCATCGTGGGCGTGTTCACTCTTGTGGCCCTGATCGTTTTCGCAGCTCGCGGCCAGGTGCTCTGGATTCCCGGGCTCGGGTTGGCTGTCGGAAATTCGATTGGAGGATGGATCGGCTCGCAGATCAGCGTGAACAAGGGAGAAAGCTGGATACGGGGTGCGCTTTACATTGCGCTGGTAATCATGGCGGTGAAGCTGTTGCTTTGACTGAATCTAAAAAATGATTTCCCAAACGAAATTCGTGCACATTCGCGCTCCATTCTTTTCCATTCGTGGTTCAATCTTCATTTTGCTCGGCCTTCTTTTTGATTTCTCCATTACCGAAGACTCGGAAAAGAAAATCACCATCGCCCTGATTGGAGACTCCACGGTGACAGACACCGCAGGTTGGGGTGCCGCTTTCGCGAAGCGATTCTCTCCGCATGTAACAGTGCACAATTTTTCCGCAGGAGGACGCAGCGCAAAAAGCTGGCTCGCGGAAGATCGCCTGCCTGCAGCTCTCGCGGTCAAACCTGACTACGTATTGATCCAGTTCGGACACAACGGTCAGCCGGGGAAAGGACCCAAGCGAGAAACCGATCCGGCGACGACCTATCGGGAGTTCCTCAAGCAATACGTAAAAGAATTTCGAGCAATCGGCGCGCGGCCCATTCTCGTCAGTTCAGTGACTCGGCGGGATTTTACTGGAGAAGGAAAGATCCGGATCGATCAACCGGGACCCGATGCAACCGGGGCGAGGGCGACCCGCCCTCTCAAACCGTGGGCCGA
>JAKMGR010000098.1 GCA_022424805.1 Verrucomicrobiales bacterium | reverse complement strand
CATCATTACCGTCGCAGCCCCATCGCCACTCAGCGTATTGTCCGCAACTCCACCGACGCCGAATATCATCAGGAAAAAAACCGCCTGGGTAGGTATCTGGATGATGAGCGTGTTAACCGGTTTCTTGATGACCCAGCGAATGAACGCCTTCATATAGGTGAGCCGGCTCCCATCGGGATTCACGACCTTCATTCCGATGATCTGCTTGCCGAGCGTCGCCTGGTATTTTCCAACCATCCACGTCTCGTAAAAAACACTCACACCCATGATCCCAAGGAACCCAGCTCCCAACGCCACAGCGAGAGCGATCGGAAAATCCTCCATTTCGGCAATATCTGATTCGTTCATTCCCATCGAGAAAATAACGACGTAGTAAGGAACCATACAGAGAAAGTAGGGCACCAACTTAATCAGGCAGTCGAGAAAGGAAGAAAGACACCGCCACCAGAATCCCGCATACTCAAATCTCTTTTCCGTCGCATCCGCCACTTCGACCGTGCCCATTTCCATGAGCTGCTGAATGAACGCTTCCTTGTACTCCAGCCCGATCACGGCCTCACCGTAGGGGATCATTTCCTCCATCGGATAGACCCGGGATGAATACGCGCAAACTCCGATCATCGTCGGGACACCCTCCTCCGATTCGCCGAAGAGTGGAGCCGCGACGTCCCGAAACCGCATCCAGCCATCCATGCCCTCGCGCCAGACCAACGATTTTGCATTGATCCTGCCTTCCGTATTCAGTTGCAGCAGGCCCGCATCGTCCACCGGACCCTGCTGATTCGCCTCTGCGTCGGTATAAAACCAGTTCGCCATGTGGGCAGGATCTTTCTACAAATTCCGCCCTCTGTAAATGGGAATCGCAAATTCCCGACGCGACGGGAACCTAATTCAATGCTACGAAATAGGACGCTGATCCATGCCTCAGGAAAATCCAGAATCCGTCCCTCTCCAACAGGAGTTCAACCTCTTCAACGAGCCCGATGAACCGGCGGAAATTCCGACAGGTAAAAATGGGGGAGACCTCCAACTCCTTTTCACCGGGGGCAACGCTCCTGTCCTGGAATCAATCACCCGCTTTCTTGCGAAAGACTGGGATGGCGATGGCGTTCTCGACTTGTCCGACCATCTTATCATTGTTCCGACCCGGAACGCAGGTCGTCGCCTTCGGGAAGCACTCGCCGTATTTGCGGCAGGCAAAGGCGGGGCCGTATTTCCGCCTCTCGTGACAACACCTGATTTTCTCACATCGCCCGATCGGCTCCCCCACTCCTCGGCGCCAACGATCGATCGCGAAACGACACGACTCGTCTGGGCCGCGACTTTGCTGGGAATTGATCTTCACAGTTTCCCGCGCCTTTTCCCGGCAGAGCCGGTAACTCGTGATCTTGCCTGGGCGATGAAAAGCGCAAGGGAAATTCTCGATGTTCGCCATCTCCTCGTCGAATCCGGGCTCAGCTTTGCCGCGGCCACGCCCGTTCTGCAGGATCGCGACATGGAGCCAGCACGCTGGGACGAACTGACCTGTCTAGAACGACTTGCTGTTGAGAAAATCAAATCGATTGGACTTCGAGACGAAGCCGATGCCCGCCTCGAAGCATCCAAGTCAGGAACCCTGCCACCCGAGATCAAACAGGTTCTCGTCGCCGCGACGCCCGATCTTCCCGGCATCGCTCGAGCCGCACTCGGCCTTCACCCTACAACGATTCTGGTTCACGCCGACGAAAGCGCATCCTCATACTTCGACAACTTTGGGCGCCCCCTCCCCTCTCATTGGCTGGAGGCCGAAATCGAAATTCCAGATCCCGAGTCCAGCATCTGCGACGCAGCTACCCCTTCCGCTCAGGCCGAGCTAGCCTGCGAACTGATTGGGGAAAGCTCCTCTCCGGCAGCTCTCATCGCGATCGGAGTGCCTGACTCTGAAGTCGTCTCTCCCATGGAGCAAAGCGCGATTGCTCGCGGGTGGAACACGCACGATCCTGCCGGACTGCCCGTGTCCCGGCATGGCGTCCACTACCTGCTTGCCCGGACCGGAGACCTTCTCAGCTCGCGATCTTTTGACGCCGTGACTCGACTCTTTCGCTGTCCCGACATCAGCTCTGCCCTCGCCCGCCATTTGCAGGAGGAGGAAAAAATCGAAGTCGGGACCTCCCAGGTCCTGCGAGGCCTCGACGACCTGCGCGAATACTGTCTGCCCGACCGCCTCGACGATGCCATTGCCGGAGCGAAACGTAATTTTGCGAAGCGTCCAGAGATCGAGGCCAGCCTCAAATGGATCGATCGCTGGTTGAAGAACTTTCAAAAAAAGAACTTCGGAGAAACGCTCGGGGCTTACCTCGCCGAGATTTTTACAAACCGCCGTTTCACTCCCGGCGAAGCCTCTCACGGCGCCTTCCCCGAAGTCGCATCCGCCATCCTCGAAGCCGAGCGCGCCCTCAGACTCACCAACTCGGTATTCCCTAACAAAATCATGCCCGCTGAGCGATTTCAGCTTTTACTGGAGTTGATTCGCGAGCGCAA
>JAKMGR010000072.1 GCA_022424805.1 Verrucomicrobiales bacterium | reverse complement strand
GTATGAGAGATCACCCGGCGCGGAAAAGAAATCCGTCCCGCTGAATTCTCCGCAAACTCGCAGCCAAATATTTCCTTCACATGCGGTTTGAGCCGACTGCCATCAAGGAGTGCCTTGATTCCGCTGGAGACGATGTAGTGCTCGATATTTACCCCCATCGCCTTGTGCTCATCCGTGAGCAACTCATTGAGTTCTTCAAAGATTTCGGGTAAGCCGGGGAAAAACTGGAGATCCTTACCTAGCTTTTCGAGATCAGCATTGCTCGGCCCATCCATCTCAAGGTAGTCGATCATCGCCTTCAAGTAAGCGAGTTCGCTTTCGTAGCCTTCCTCGTCAACGAGCGTTTTACACCGTTTCCAAAATTCCGTGGGATTGATCCCGAATTTTGGAAACAGAACGTCGTCTTGCATGTAGGTGGGACTCAGAGTCTGGTCGTAGTCGTAAACGATCCCGATGGTATTCTGCGGTGATGCCATGATCGTTACCAAGCTACCATGGTTTTAGGAAACCCGCATGCGGTAAGGAGCGCCAAAATGGCTCTACTCTCCTTCAATATCTCCCATAGCATCTTCGAGTCTGGAATATTTCCACTCGTGATCAAACGCCTTCATCACTACGGGGTCGACGCGTTGGCTCGCGAGGAAAAGGCTTTCCATACCACCGGGAAGCCGCTTCAAAACAAAACTCGGGACCGGAAAAATTGCCGGACGTCCGAGGGCTTTCGCATAGACCTTGGTGAATTCCCGATTAGTAACCGGATGCGGGCTGACGCAATTGACGCGCCCATGGATTCCCGTGTTTTCAACGGCATCCGCAAAAATTTTCGCGAGATCTTTGACATGGATCCAGGACATCCATTGGTGACCGCTTCCGAGGCGGCCACCGAGTCCCATTCTAAATATCGGACGCAATTTTTTCAGCAATCCCCGATCTCCAAGAACGAGTCCTATCCGAGGAATCACGACACGAACGCCCAGTTTGGTGGCGGCACCAGCCTCCGCTTCCCAATCGCGACAGACTTCGGAGAGAAAGCCAAAGCCGACATCGGATTCCTCGTCGAGCCACTCATCACCTCGCGATCCGTAGTAGCCTATCGCGGAGGCCGAGAGAAATACGGAAGGACGCCGACTTCGCGAGATTCGCTTCACCGCCTCGACCAGATCGGCTGTGAGGTGAATACGACTTTCCCGAATTCTCCGCTTCTTTTCTTTTGTCCAAAGCCCTGGAATTGGCTCACCAGCGAGGTTAATCACAGCGTCGAGACCCGCCACATCAATGGATTCCCGATCCTGGAGTGAGCGAACCTCTTCCGTTCCTTCCACAGGCTTATCGGCAGACCGGGAAAACGCGACGACGCTCCAGCCGCGGGCTTTCGCCTCAGCCGTGATTGCCTGACCCAAAAAACCTCGTGCGCCGGTGATTCCGATTTTCATTCTCGGTCCCGAGTCCCTAACTTCGCGAACTCGGAGAACACTAGGATGGAACTCCCACGCTGCCAAGCGATTCCGTTTTGCCCCGGAATTTACCGAAGATCAGGGGGTGGCTTCCGCCTTCTGTGCGTCGAGCAAGTCAACAAACTCGCGTGAGCGTTCACGCAAACGACTCAATCCGTGAGTGGACTCGGTAGAGATATCGGGTTCCATCATGATTAGCTCCGCAAACCCCGTTACCGAACCAATCATATTTCGGAAGTCGTGGCGCAGTTCTTTATCATGGAGTGAAAAGTCCTCCACTGCATTGAGCTTTTTCCGAATCGCGATACTCGAAGTCTCAATATAACCAAAAAGCTCAGGTCCGTCGTCGCCGTATTCACCGACTCGCGGCTTGAGCCGGACCGCCGTGTTGACGATATCACGAGTCACTTCGCGCAAGCGGTTGAGTGACGGGTCACGCGAAACATTATCCTCAATTTCAGCCCCTTCCTCGATTTCCTGCTTTTTGGCTCTACCTTCGAGAACATCAATAACGGGCTTGAATCCTTCGTGGGTAGGAAAAACCTGAGAATATCCCGCCGCTTTGGCTTGCTCAATCAACTGCGGATTCTCCGTAGAAGCGAGGCCGTAAAATGGAATGTTGGCAAGTGTGCCAATCCCGCGGACTGCCTGAACAGCCGTCCAGAGACCGTATTCCGCAAGATCGAGATCGGTAATCAGAGAGTCCGGCTTATGCTGACGGCAAAACTCTACCATCTGCATTGGGTTCCACACCACGGCGGTCTGAAATCCTGCCTGACCGAGAGCCTGCTGAAATCGCTCACCAGTTTGGCGCTCACCTGCTACTATCAAGACGCGGTTCATTCTGTTTACTTAGGGCCGTAGAATTACTGTAGAAAATTCTAATTACTATAAAA
>JAKMGR010000054.1 GCA_022424805.1 Verrucomicrobiales bacterium | reverse complement strand
CATCGAGGCGATCATTGAAAAGCTCTCAAGATCCAGCGGCGTTGCTCCGTTTTCCCTCATGGAAGATCCGCCCGAAGCGGAAACGATCAGCAGCAACACGACGAAAGAGGAATACGAATCCATGGTCAAAAAGGCCAAGGAATACATTCTCGCCGGTGACATTTTCCAGGTGGTTCCTTCGCAACGATTCGAGAGCGACTACACCGGTCGCCCCATCGATCTCTATCGCTCTCTTCGTCACGTGAACCCATCGCCCTACATGTTTTGTCTGCAATTCGGCGATGAGTTCGCTCTCGTGGGCAGCTCTCCCGAAGTTCATGTCCAGGCCATCGAAGGACGCATCAAAATCCGTCCCATTGCAGGGACCCGCTGGCGCGGAAAAACGCCGGAGGAAGATGATTCGCTTGCCGAAGAACTGTTGGCCGATCCCAAAGAACGCGCCGAACACGTCATGCTAATCGATCTTGCGCGAAACGATGTCGGTCGCGTCGCAGAATACGAATCCGTCGAGGTCAGCGAGTTCATGATCGTGGAGCGTTACAGCCACGTCATGCACATCGTTTCCAATGTGAACGGTCAGCTCCGGGACGATCACAGTGCTTACGACGTCATGCGAGCCACCTTCCCGGCCGGAACCGTGAGTGGAAGTCCGAAAGTCCGCGCCATGCAGATCATCGATGAGATGGAGAAATCAAAGCGCGGTGCCTACTCCGGAGCGGTCGGCTACTTCGGCTTCGACGGAAATCACGACAGCTGCATCGCTCTCCGGACCGTTGTTTTGAAAGATGGGAAGGCCTACGTTCAGGCCGGAGCAGGAGTCGTCGCCGATTCCGTTCCCGAGAATGAATACAACGAGACGGTGAACAAGGCGAAAGGGATGATGCGGGCGATCGAGCGAGCGAAGCTGCTAGGGTAGAAGCAGAGAGCCGCGCTCATCTTCATGCTCCTCTTCATACCCTGCGCTGATCTAGCTCCCGCAGTGAAGTCCCGCGCAATCTCGTTACCTTTCGGGCTTCCCATCAAACCTCTGTCCCGTAACCTCTTCTTATGAATCGGATAGCCTTTCTTCTCTCGGCCCTGTTGCATGCACTTTTTCTGACCGCTGCTCCGGCCCAGGATGCGATTACTCCAGATCAGGTCATCAACCTGCTCACGGAGAAAGGGCACACAGTCAACCTGAACGAAAAATCCTCGCTGACGACAGATCCCTCGGAAGTCTGGATCCTCGATGAAAACAATCATCTCAAGGTAGCCGGAGGCGGCATGGGCTACATCCGCACGAAAGATTCCTACCGCGACTACCATCTCGTGATGGAATACAAGTGGGGCGAAAGAACCATGGCAGGTCGTGCCGACCGCGCGCGCGACTGCGGTCTTCTTATCCACGCTTTCGGAGAGGACGGTGCCTACGGCGGAACCTGGATGAGCTGCATCGAGGCGCAACTCATCGAAGGCGGCTCTGGGGACATTCTCGTTCTCGGCAGCAAAAAGGACGACGGCTCGATCGACCCAACCAAGATCACCGCGACCGTGACAGAAGACCGAGACGGCGAACCAGTCTGGGATCCGAAGGGGGAAAAAATGACCTTTCCCGAGGAAGGCAAAACGATGGCGCGAGTGAACTGGCGGGAACGTGATCCCGACTGGGCCGACGTAAAAGGCTACCGCGGAGCCAAGGACATCGAAAACCCACTCGGCGAATGGAACCGGATGGAAGTGATCTGCAAAGGAGCCACAATGACCATTCTGCTTAACGGTGAGAAGATCAACGAAGTAACCGACTGCTATCCAACCGAAGGCTATATCGGATTGCAGAGCGAGTGGGCCGAGTGCCACATCCGCCGCCTCGAACTGCACCCTCTCGGAAAATACACGGAAAAATGGGCAGAAGCAGAAAGGTCCAAGGACATGGGATATTCAATCACTGGAGAAAGCATTCTTCCGCGGCGCCTCCCCCTCTCCCCAGAAGAGAGCCGGGCTGCCTGGGAAATTGACGGAGACTATGAAATCCAGCTCGTCGCCTCCGAGCCCCTCACCTGCGACCCTGTCGATGTCGTCTGGGATAAAAAAGGTCGGATGTTTGTGGCCGAAATGGGCGACTATCCTCTCCCCGCCGATGATGGCGCACCGCTCTCCCGGATTCGACTTCTCACCGATAATGACGGAGACGAAGTCATGGATAAAGCGACGACCTGGGCTGCCGAACTCGACCACGTGCAGGGGCTACTCCCAATGAAAGGTGGACTGCTCGCAACTACCCGAACCGCGATCCTTTTCCTCAAAGACACCGACGGTGACGACGTCGCCGATGTTCGCGAAGTTCTGTTCCGCAGCAACGAACCTCGCCACAACCAACTCCAGGTTTCGAGTCCACGATACCACCTCAACAACGACATCTACCTCTGCAACGGTCTCGATGGAAAAGAGATCTACCCGGAGGGCAACCCCGACGGAAAACTCGACTTCACCCGTCTCAACCTCCGCTACAATCCGCGCACGGGCGATCTCACCCCCATCACCGGAGCCGGCCAGTTCGGCGGCACGCTCGATGCATTTGGTCGGCATTTTTACAGCACCAACCGCAACCCAGTCATCTTTTCCGTGATGCCACTGGAAGTCGTGAAGCGCAACCCGCTCGCCGGCATCACCCAGGGACATGAGGACATTCAGGAGCCCGGCGCACCCGTCCGCCCCATTTCTCTCAGCCACACCACCTCCGCCGCCCACGCCGGAACCCACACCGCAGCCTGCGGCATCGGAGTCTACAC
>JAKMGR010000034.1 GCA_022424805.1 Verrucomicrobiales bacterium | reverse complement strand
CACGCATACAGCGAGTGGGTAAATGGAACGCTCCCGGTCCGCCCATCGTCGATCCCGTGGTTGATGTCGAGCGGGACGCCTGATGCGTTGCTGAGCCACGACAAGGGGGAGCGCTTCTTTGAATCTTCCAATTCCGAGGTTCCTGCTCCCGGGGGACCTCCGAGAGCGATTTCAATATCTTTGGAATATCTTTCGAATCTAGGATTCGACGTCTCATCGTGCCAAGCAGCGATGTCGGAAATCCCGCACCAGGAAGAAATGCCAGCCCAGATTTCCGGAGTGCGTCCCGCGAGGAGTTGAGTGGCATGACCGCCTCCGGAAACTCCGATTGCGTAGATCCGAGTCTCGTCGACGGAAGCATTCTTCTTTGCCCACTCAACGATGGCGCGAACGTCAGCAATCATAAGGTCCGATCCCATCGATTCGGGACTTCGGTTTCGTCCGCGGAAATTGGGATGCACAAAGATCCAATTGTTCTTAAGGCACCACTCTGCGTATTTGGCCTCACCGCCGGCCTGGCGATAGTCGCCGGACCAGGTGTGCATCGCCACGAGAAGGGGGGCCTTTTCGCCTTCGGCAAGTTCCGGTGACCAGAATAGAGAAGGTTGCTCAGAATTGTCTGCTGCCACTGGATATCGAATTTCGCGGATCCCATTCGGATATCCTTTGATGGGTTCCGGTGAGTCGGCCGAATGGCATATTGTGGAGAGTGTCACCAGTGAGGACATGAGAAAAACCCGCTTCATCCAATGGGAAATAGGAAATCCCAATCGTTTCCACAAGACCAAGCCTGCCGCGAATGCGGGGGAGTGGTTCCGCTTGTTTGCTGCCTTGTGATTCGGATAGGTTAAGACATGAGCCGAATTTTTCTGACGTCACTTTTTGTCGTCCTCTCGATTTTCGTTCCTGCACTTTTTGCGCAGCAGGCAACCAGTAATCCGCCAAATCCGGCAAGCCTGACCGAATTCAAGGACGATGCGATGATGCGGAACCACCTGCGAACCCGGGTTCATGCAGCTCTAGATACACGCCTCGAGAAATTGGAGGGACTGCAAACCGGGGGGCAGATCGCTGCCTACCAGAATCGGCTTCGGAGTTTTTTCGAGGAATGCGTCGATCTGGATTCTTTCGCGCGTTCTCCCCTGAACGCAAAAACAACAGGGTGTTTGGAGCGCGAAGGGTATTCGGTTGAGAAAGTAATATTCGAATCTCTTCCTGGATTTCATGTCACTGGGAATCTGTACCGCCCGGCTGGTGATGGTCCGTTTCCTGCGATCCTTCACCCTTGCGGTCATACGTCGAATGGAAAGGCAGCGGACGTGTATCAGAAAGCTAACCTCATTCTTGTGAAGAATGGGTTCGTGGTGTTTTGTTATGACCCAATCGGGCAGGGCGAGCGATTGCAATTGATCGATCCGAAAACCGGGAAAGGGCTACATAAAGCAACGGGTGAGCATCACATTCTCGGCGTCGCGCCAGTTCTGCTTGGGCGCGGGCTGTCCTCCTACATGATCTGGGATGGGATGCGGGCAATCAACTATCTCGAATCGCGCTCCGACGTCGACCCGAAGCGCATTGGCTGCACAGGAAACTCTGGAGGTGGGAACATGACTTCATTTTTGATGGCGCTCGATGATCGCATTGTCGCGGCGGCTCCGGGATGCTTCATGACGACGACCCGTCAGAAAAACGAAAAGCCCGGTCCCGGCGATCCGGAGCAGAATATTTTCGCGCAGATTCGCGAGGGGCTTGATCATCCCGACTTTGCGATCATCCGTGCTCCGAGGCCAACCTTGATTCTCTCCACGACAGAGGACTTCGTCCCTATTGATGGGACTTGGCTTGCATTCCGTCAGGCCAAGCGGGTCTACACCAAACTGGGTTTTCCTGAGCGAATCAATCTGGTTGAGGCTCCGGAAAAGCATGGCTACTCCGTCAGGTTGCGGGAGGGGGCGGTGCGCTTCTTCGCCCGGTGGTTGCAGGGGCGGAACATCGAGGTTTTCGAGCCGGAAGAAGTTGCTGTGGAGAAAGGGGAGAATCTGTTGTGTTCTCCGAAAGGGCAGGTCATCGCGATCGAAGGGGCTAAGACGCTGTTTGATTTGAATGCAGAGAGAGCGGGGGATTTGAAAGCGGAACGCGAGGAGATCTGGTCAGGTCTTCGTTTGGATGAAAAACGCGAACTTGTACGCGAAGTGACAGGTATGCGAAAGCAAGTTGCAGATCCTGTCCGAATCCAAGGGTTGCAGCTCGGGACGAAGGGACTGCAAGTCGATCACGGTGTATTTCAAAGTGAGTTGGGAATCATGACCCCGTTTCTCTTGAGACAATTGGAGTCTGCCGATGACACTCTCGAGATCGTTTTGACAGACCGGAGCGCAGATCCTCGTATCAAAGAGATGGGAAGTCACAGTCAGGTCTACCTCAATCTTCGCGACAGCGGCCTGACAAAAACGAAAAACTGGCGATTCTATGGAGCTGATCAATGGATCTCCTACATGCTGGGAACCAGCTATCTGGCAATGCGTACGGAAGATCTCATTGCGGTTACGAAATTCTTGAAAGCCGAGAAAGGGGGGCGCTCGATTCATCTCCATGCTGAACCCGAATTTGTTCCGGTCGCGATTCACGCCGCCGCGTTGGAGCCTGCGCTATTTGATTCGCTGACTCTTGATGGCGGCATCACGACATGGGATGCCGTGATCGAATCCCGTGACCCTCTCCCGCATCTTCACAATGTGATTCACGGAGCTCTGCGGCACTACGATCTCTCGGATTTGCTGGAGATGATTCCCGAGGAACAGGTCACAATTCGTCAGTTGTAGAATCAGATGGAGCCTGCTTCGATTAACGGGCCTTCCAGACTCCTCGAATGATCAGTGCGGTTACGATCGCGCCAACGAGATTGGCGAAGAGGTCCCGGCCGGTGTTTTCGTAATCTCCGACGTTTGTTTTCGGGAGAATCAAGACCGCGAAAAATTCGATGACTTCATTGATGGCACCGAAACCCATTCCTGCGGTGGCGCAGATGGAAAGCATCCCGAGCGTTGGTCGAATTGGATTGCCGTCTTGCCCTCTCACTCTCACGAGGAGAGCCTCCCAGCACAGCCACGTGACCAGCCCTACCCCGAACCCGTGGACTAATTGATCATATTTCAGGTATCCCGGGATAATGCGCCAATTGTAAAGCACGCCCGTGGTATCAGAAGTATGCCAGTGATCAGGAATTGGTGTGAGCCCGCCTACCATGTGAAGCACACCCCAGAAGCTGAACCCCCAGAGAAGGCTGCGGCTCAAACCTGCACGTTTGTAGACGCCAATGACGGCCAAGACGATGACTGACATGACGGCGAGATAGAGAAGAAACTCATAATTCTTCCCTGCGACGATAAAACCTGCCGCCACCGTCAAATACCCGATCGAAAAAATCAGCACCTGATTGAGTTGTTTCCATGTCGCCACCGGATGCATCTTCCTTATTGGTTTGGTTTAATGAGCTGAGCAATAGCTTTCATCAAAACGACTTCGACTCCGGGACTGGTTCGTGAAACACGACCCACTTCGTAGCCGCCCTGCGAATAGGAAATTTTCGTTCCTATGTAGCCCGGTCCCCCGTCGCCGTAGGCGGCGAGGGTTACGAATTTATCGGTATGCGAAGCTTTTGCTGCGAGTTGGTATTCCACGAAGAGTTCCCCCGGGAAAAAGAGAGCATGGGCGGAACCAAGGCGTAGAGATTGCAGGTCAATTTTTCCTCCATCCTGCCAACGCCGCAGATAAACGAGGTCGCGTGCGGATCGGATCCTTGTCTTGGTGTCTGTGTTAGGACTCGTGAGTTCGGTGTGTAATTGCTCTTCGGTATAGCGCCCATGCCAGGGGAGTTGGGTCGGAAGTGAGGTCCAGCCGAGG
>JAKMGR010000358.1 GCA_022424805.1 Verrucomicrobiales bacterium | reverse complement strand
TTTACGGACTGCGTGACGGACTTCTCGTGAAGTGCATTTCCAAGCAAGGTCTCCGAGGTCCGCAACTCGTCGAGCTCCAGCAGATCAACGGCAAGGACCCTGAGGAATACAAGAACCTCCCTTACTTTGAGGAACTTACTGCGATCAATCCTGACAAAAAACTCACTCTCGAAACATCGGCAACCCGCACGACGACTCGGGTTATCGACCTGATGGCACCGATCGGACGTGGCCAGCGCGGACTGATTGTTGCGCCTCCAAGAACAGGAAAAACAACTCTCCTCCATCACATCGCAGAGGGACTCCAGGAAAACTACGACGAGGAAATGCACCTCATGGTTCTTCTCGTCGACGAACGCCCCGAGGAGGTCACTGACTTCAAGCGCTCTTTCCCCGAGGTCGAAGTTTTCTCCAGCTCGAACGACAGCGACGGCAAAGAACACACTCGCATTTCCCTGCTCGCAATTGAGCGCGCCAAGCGTCTCGTCGAAGCTGGTGAGCACGTTTTCATCCTCATGGATTCGATCACGCGTCTCGCTCGCGCATTCAACTCACAGATGCGGGGAGGAAAACGAGGAACTGCCAGCGGCGGACTTATAGTCGGCGCTCTCGAGACGCCTCGTCGAATTTTCGCGGCAGCACGAAACACTCGTGAGGCGGGTTCACTCACAATCATTGCTACGGCTCTTATTCAGACGAATAGCAAAGCGGATGAGGCAATTTTCCAAGAGTTCAAAGGAACCGGCAATATGGAATTGGTTCTCGATCGTCAGATCGCACAGAACTACGTCTACCCCGCCGTTGACGTTCACAAGTCAGGAACCCGACGGGAAGAGCTTCTTTTGCCTCCTCACAACCTGGAGAAAATCCATGTGATCCGACGCGGACTAAGCGGCTACAAGCCGATTGACGCGATGGAATGGCTTTTGAAGTGTCTCGAGCGCTATCCCTCCAATGCGCAGATGCTCATGGACATTAAAACTGGCGTGCTATCGTAATTTTCGTGCTGCTTTGGTTGCCCAGCCGGTCGCGGACTGGTAAAACTGCCGCATGAGTGAGTTCACCACGGTAACGCGTAGGGGCTGGGGCACCCGGAGCAAAAATTCAATTGGCGGAGCCGTTTTCGGCTTTATTCTCGCAGCGCTTGCCGTCTTACTCCTTTTCTGGAACGAGGGACGCGCGGTGAAACGATACAAAGATCTGAAAGAAGGTGCCGGCATCGTAGTTTCCACCGACTCCTCCGTTGTCGACACAAAGAAAGAAGGGAAGCTTGTTCATGCAACCGGCGATGCGAAGACCTCCGCTCCCCTGAAGGACGAGGCATTCGGCATCAGCGAGCAAGCGATCAAGCTGATCCGAAACGTGGAAATGTATCAGTGGGTTGAAAGAGAAAGCACTGAAACCAAAACAAACACGGGCGGAAGTGAAACTACTCGCAAAACCTACAGCTACTCCAAATCGTGGAAGCCGAGTCTCGTCAGCTCAGCCAATTTCAAGGTCAAAAATGGACACGAAAACCCAACGGAAATGAAATACAAGTCTGCGACACAAGTCGCTGATGGCGTGACGATGGGTGCCTTTCAACTTCCGCAATTCCTCGTCAAAAAAATCGGCGGAGCAACCCCACTTTCTGTTGATTCGATTGAGGCAGCATCGGAGGAAATCAAGGCTAAGGCTCGCCCCTACAATGGCGGCTTCTATTTCGGCGCTGATTCGACAAACCCAATGGTCGGAGATCTCCGCGTGAATTTCTCCAGCGTTCGCCCCGGCCCGATCAGCCTAGTGGCGCAGCAAAAAGGCAATTCCTTTGCTCCCTTTGTCGCGAAAACCGGAGGCACGATTGCACTCCTAGAACCCGGAACGCTTCAGGCTGAGCAAATGTTCGAACTCGCCTATGATCGAAATAAAATGCTGACCTGGGCAATCCGAATTGGCGGCTTTTTTATGATGGGATTCGGTTTCTCCATGATCCTCGGACCCCTCTCCGTATTTGCGAGCGTGCTTCCCTTTCTTGGCCGCATTGTCGAAACCGGGACCACCATCATCGCGTTTCTCCTTGCGGGCATTGTCTGGACTCTCGTTGTCGCGATCGCATGGATTTTTTACCGTCCTTTTCTCGGCATCGCGATACTCGTTGTCACGGTTGCACTGGGTTTTCTGACCGTGCGCAAACTCCGCGCTGGCAAGTCTGATTCAGCTGTCGACACTACACCGCCGCCGCTCGACACTCCTCCGCCCCTGACCTGATACAGCCTATGTCTGACGAGCCGGAATCCTCCTCCTCTGAATCATCCGAAGAAGATTCTTTCGACCTCGCCGAACTGCGAACCTCGCGCCGCGTTTCCTGGTTGCTCGATGAGTGCATTCGCATTCCCGGAACCAGCATTCGCTTTGGTTTCGATCCCATTCTCGGCCTTTTTCCATTCGGTGGGGAATCGGTCGCAACCGTGATCGGCGCTTCAATTCTCGGCGAAGCCGGGAAAAAGGGAGTCCCATTCAAATCCCTTACTCGCATGGGCGGGAATATGCTCGTCAATGCAGGCGTCGGAACAATTCCGGTGATAGGCGACCTTTTTTCCGTCTGGTTCAAATCGAACTTGCGGAACTACAAGATGCTCAACGCGTGGATGGAAAGCGAGCACGGCGACGAAGAGCCTATTGGTTGGGGCTCGGTTATCGTTGTTTTCCTCACCATCGCAATCGTTCTGACTCTGAACATTGTGTCCTGGATTTTGATGAGCACGGTGATCCTCAGGATTTACCGCGAATTCACTGGACTGGTAGTTGGAATGATCTAAGAGGCTTGGCCCGACCCCATGGATACCATTTATGTAGAGGACGCCATTCGCGAGCATTCCCGGGTGAACGCAATCCGGGATCGCTATCCGAAAGCCGTTGTAATTCCCTGCTCCCGATACGGTGAAGTGTTCAATCCTGCTTCCCAGAATTTTCGCCTGCAAAAAAAGCGACCCGCTCTGATTCTGGCGAAGAAGCATGGCCGAGCCGTTCTACCTACCCCCCCGGAATACACGATCGGGCGCAGCGAGAACTTTTACTTCAGCCACATGCTGAATTGTCTCTACGACTGTCGATACTGCTTTCTCCAGGGCATGTATCGATCTGCGAACTACGTTCACTTTATCAATTTCGAAGAGTTCGAGACCGCGATTGATGAAATCAGAACCGATGTCGAAGCTCCCTGCTTTTTCTCGGGCTATGACTGCGATTCGCTCGTGATGGAACCCCTGACCGGCTTCGCCGAGCATTTTCTCCCCTTCTTTGCTGATCGGCCCGACTCCTGGCTGGAGCTGCGAACCAAGAGTTTACAGACCCGAATTCTCGAAAATACCGATCCATTGCCCAATGTGATCGCAGCCTTCACTCTCAGCCCAGATACCATTGCACGCGAAGTTGAGTGCGGAGCACCACCCTTTGATCGCAGGCTCGGCCGAGTGAAGACTCTTGCAGATCAGGGGTGGCCAATCGGCCTGCGACTTGACCCGCTCCTTCCGTGGCCAGGATTTGTCGAGCTATACCGGGAAATGATTGACGACATTTTCCGAGCCGTTGCCCCCGAGGCTGTCCACTCCGTAACCCTCGGCACCATGCGATTTCCCAAGGCGATGTATGAGCGCATCGTCAGGCTCTATCCTGGCGACCCGCTTTTTGCCCTTCGCGAAACTGAATTGCGCAACGGCCAGATGGCATACCCGGTATCGGTGGAAAAAGAGTTACTCGATTTGGTGATAGGGAAATTGAATGAACATCTACCTGAATCCGTCATTTTTCCGCAAACCGGCTAACCCGCATCCCTTAAAAGC
>JAKMGR010000696.1 GCA_022424805.1 Verrucomicrobiales bacterium | reverse complement strand
GCTCCAAGGACGGCCAGATTTCCTCCGAAGAAGATGCCTTCTGCAGAGGTCTCGCAATTGTTGTCGATGCGGGAGAGTTCCCAGGAACTTTCCGCGTCGGGCTGCTCGACTGTTCGAATCCAATTGTCTCGAATCGGTTCAGGAGTGGAGCCACCTAGGGCAGCCACCATCGGGGCGTGGATGGAGCGCACTCCGGCGCGATTCCAGAGCGTGTGAAAGGCGGTGACATCGCTGAAGCCGATGATGAGTTTGTTGGCATCGCGAACTGCCTCTGCCTCAATGCCGGGAAGCAAACGAGTGCAGCCGTAGCCTCCGCGTGCGCAGACAATTGCATCAATGGAAGGATCGCTGATGGCACGATTGATTTCTTCGAGTCGCCGCGAATCACTGCCAGCAAAGTAGCCCTCGCTGGTGAAAATATCAGGATCGTGGACAACTTCGTAGCGGCGTTTGAGCCATTCCACGCCTCGTAGAAAAGCATCATGGTCAAACGGTCCTGCCGGCGCAACGATTCCGAGCCGGGAGCCTTCTGAAACGGGGCGGGGGAGTTGCATGCCAAAGGATTCGGCGATCTGAAAATCACCGATGCAGGAGGTGATTCGACCCTGTCATGTCAGCGACCTGACAGGGTCTGGTCATACATCAAACGGGGTTAGGCGTCCTCAACCGGCGCCACCATGGCGTAGTCGCCGTCGTCACGCTTGTAGAGAATGGCGAGACAGTCGTTCTTGGCGTCGTGGAAAAGGATGAAGGGTTTCTCATTCATCTCCATATCCATAATCGCTTCGTCACGATAGAGGTGCTTCACTTTGTATTTCTCCCGGTGAACGATAACTGGCTCGAGATCTTCCTCTGTTTCTTCTGGAATCTCGGGAATCTCGGCATCGAAAATGGAATAGGGAAGATGACGAATGTCCTTGTGCTTTTTCGGGCGATGGGACTTCAGCATGCGAGTCTTATGCTTGCGCATACGACGGGCAATCTTGGACGCGGTTTCGTCAATCGAGGCATACATGTCTGCCGTGCTTGTGTCGGCTTCGATTACGATGTGGTTCGCGCAAAAAAGGATAATCTCCGCGATGTGGCGATCATTCTCGACGTTGAGGATCACTTTCGCCTCGATGATTTTGGGGTAGTCCAAATGCAAACCAGCCACTTTCTTCTCCGCGTGCTCTCTCATAGCGTCGGTGACGGAGACATGACGTCCCGTGACAGTTATAGGCATATTTACGTTCTGAACTTGCATGGTATTTGGATTTCGGCTTGTGCGGTTTTAATTGTTAAGAGATGTATAAATTGGATGTGGTTAGGGTGGCAAGCTCGGAGTTATACGCCTACATCGTAAATCGGTCTCCGAGATACAATTCTCGGCTGACAGGATCGTTGATCAGGAAATCCCGTCCGCCTTCTCTGAGGACGCTTCCTTCGTAGATAAGGTAGGCTCGGTCGACCAGTTCGAGTGTCTGGCGAGCGTTGTGATCGGTGATGAGAATGGCGAGGCCGGACTCCCGGAGATCGGAGACGATGGACTGAATTTCGTTCACCGCGATGGGGTCAACGCCGGAGAATGGCTCATCCAGCATGATGAGGCTCGGCTCGGTCACGAGGGAGCGGGCGATTGTAAGTCGACGTTTCTCTCCACCGGAACAGGTCAGGGCGACGTTGTTCCGAATATGAGTGATGCTGAAACGCTCGAGAAGTTCGTTGCAGCGCTCGATCTTTTCTTTCCGCGGGATTTTGAGAGTCTCCATCACGGCCATGATGTTTTCCTCGACGGTGAGTTTTCGGAAAATCGATTCTTCCTGCGGCAAATAACCCATCCCGAGACGAGCGCGTTTGTACATGGGCATGTGGGTCACGTCGTTCCCGTTGAAGAGGACCTGGCCATCGTTGGGAGGAACGAGTCCGACGATCATGTAGAAGCTGGTCGTTTTTCCAGCTCCATTCGGTCCGAGTAACCCTACGATTTCTCCGGGTCGGACGTTGATGTCGACACCCTTTACGACAGTGCGACCATCGTAGATTTTCACGATGCCTTGGGTTTGCATCAGCATCGCACCCTCAGCGGGAGCGGGGGATTTCTGCTCGGGTTCTGGTTCGGCAATGATCTTTGCTGCTGCTGCGATCGATGGGGAAGATACAGGTTCCGATTTCGGCCCCGGGCTTGCCTCCCGCTTGGCTGTTTTATCCGGAGCCTCCGGGGAGGCGGCCGGTGGATACGGATCTTCCTTGATTGGTGTTGCGGCAGGTTTCGCCGGAGTTTTTTCAGGCGTCGGCTGAGGCGACTCTTTTGCTACAGTTGTTTTCTTCCTCGATAACCGGGGCTGCTTTGGCGTTTGAGTTTGCTTTTTCGTTGGTGCCTTCTCTTTCGAAGCGGCCTGTTTCACAGGGTCTTTGGGAGGCGCGGGCTTTTCCTCAAAGGAGATGAAATCGCTCTCCGAGAAATCAGGAAGCTCGTTATCGCTGTAAACGACGATTTCATCGTCTTCGATGATTGGCTCGGCCGCTTTTTTCCTTGCTGGCGGCGGCGTTGTTTTTTGCGCTTCGAGCGGATTAGGATCGACGTTTCCGGGGGGAGTCAGTTTGACGGGCTTTTTGGGTGCGAGTGGTTTTTTCTCTGCCGGGGCAGTTGGTGTTTCTGGCTCTGCCGTTTGCTGCGTTTGCTGCGTTTGCTGCGTTTGCTGCGCTGGAGAAACGGCAACCTGCTGGGGAGGTTTCGCGGGTGTGCTGGCTGGGGGTGCGACCTTTTCCCTGCGTGTAGGAAGTGATGATTTCTGCTGGGCTGCTTTGGCCTCGGGCTCTGCCTTTCTCGCAGGTTCGGGAATCTCCTCGGAGTATCCGCCTCGAGCTTTTGGCTTCGCCTTTTTCTTCGGCTCGATGCCGAATATCTCGGCGATTTCGTCGCGATCGTCAGTGTAACTCATGCCATGTGTTGGGGGAGGCAGACTTTTGGAAAAGCCCCTCCGCAATCCTGATTCAATCTAAAGGAATCAACGACCCCGGTCAATGACTCCGCCAAGGCTATCGATACCGATGCCCTTGCCTTTGTCTGCGCCTTTAACTGGAATAACGATGCGAGAACGATTCTGCGGGCCAGCGTCTGAACCTGTGATTTCATACTTGCCGGTTCCTCTCATGATGATTTTGGCGTCGGCAGAACTGGTTTCGATAAAACTGTCTCCGTCTTGAATGTAAGGAGGGCCGCCCGACAAAATGATGTCCCTCGTAGCCGCGTTGTAGTCTGCGCGACGAGCCATGGCGATTTGCGTTTTTCCATCGGGGCTGATGCGTCGAATTTCGACCATGCCACCGGATGCAATCGCGCGCTTGAAAGTCTCATCCGAATTTTTGGTAGCTCCTGAGGCTGCTCCCTTCATAAGATGAATTTCGAGAGTCTCGCATTTCATTTCAAATTCTGGATGGTCGACGACCACGTTGCCTCGGAAGGTGAGCAAACCCTTGGCGTCATCCATCGTCGATTCACGCGATTTGATTTCCATGTGGTCCTTGTCTGCACCTTGGTAGCCACCGCCTGCTTTAGTATTGTAGCGCGGAGCGAGGGGCAGCGGGGGAGGAATGTCGGCACTGGCGAGAGCCGGTGTGTCGGGAATGCTTGGGACTGTTGGTGAAGCATTAGCGAGTGGTTCGACTGT
>JAKMGR010000694.1 GCA_022424805.1 Verrucomicrobiales bacterium | reverse complement strand
GATCGATCCCGATCCGGGATCGGGAGGATTTGATGTCACCCCCAACCCAACCCGTCCGAATGGCGCCGCCAAGGTGGCAGAATCCAACGGAAACGGAAGTAATGGGTCAAATGGTCATCACGACGCCCCACCGTTTGCGATGCCGGTTGTGCTTCAGTTAGACTCCGTCCGGGACACCCTCTCCGTCCTGACAACGATACAAGAAATCGCCCAGCAATTTCCCGGCGATCGCCCTTTGCATCTTCAGGTCCGCTCTGCCAGCGGAAGAAGCGTCACCCTGGAAGCCGGAACCAGTTATCGAGTCAGTGATGAGTTTGCCGGTGCTGGAGAGATCAGCGGCTGGATGAACAAGATGTAGCGGAGGAAAGAAATCTTCTGGCTCTGGCACGTCATTCTGCCCTTGCCTCGCCGTCTGATTCTCCGTATGTCGGGGCATGCAGATTCGGCAAACATTCACCTCTTTTCTTTTCTTCCTTTTTACCTTCACCTCCGCGTCCTTTGCTGCGGATGCGAAACCGAACTTCATCATCGTCTTCACGGATGACCAGGGCTATGGCGACTTGGGTAGCTTTGGGTCGAAGACAATCAAGACACCCCACTTGGATCGGCTTGCGGAGGAGGGGCGCAAATTTACGAACTTCCTCGTCGCTTCTCCTGTTTGCACACCGTCGCGAGCGGCCTTGTTGACCGGATCGTATCCGAAGCGAGTCGGAATGCACCAGCACGTGCTGTTTCCCGCATCGACGAAAGGGTTGAATCCGGAAGAGCACACCATCGCGGATCATTTGAAGCAGCAAGGCTACGCCACGGCGGCCTTCGGCAAATGGCATCTTGGGCATCACCCAGAAACCTTGCCGCGCCAGAACGGGTTCGACACCTACTACGGCATTCCCTATTCCAACGACATGAACCACCCCGAAAACAAGGGCAAGCCTAAGGGCGGTTGGGAAGGAATGGACATCCTCTGGAAAGATCCCGAGTCGACACTCACGAAATGGAAGACTCCTCTGATCGAAGATGAGGAGATTGTCGAATTGCCGGTCGATCAGCGAACGATCACTCGTCGGTGCACGAACAAGGCAGTGGCATTTATCGAGAAGAACAGGGAGAAGCCGTTCTTTGTCTACCTGCCCTATTCGATGCCGCACATCCCGCTCTACGTTCCAGAAGATGTTCGCGATCCCGATCCGAAGCGCGCCTACATCAACACGATTGAGCACATCGACACCGAAGTCGGGCGCGTCTTTGACAAAATTCGTGAACTCGACCTCACGGAGAATACCTACATTATTTTCACAACGGACAACGGTCCTTGGCTGACTTTCAAGCATCACGGCGGTTCGGCCGGTCCTCTGCGCGAGGGGAAGGGGACGACCTTCGAAGGTGGGCAGCGCGTGCCCTGCATCATGTGGGCTCCGGGCCGGATTCCGGCAGGAACGGTTTGCGACGAGGTCGCGGGAACGATCGACCTGCTTCCGACCATTGCTGCCCTGACAAACACACCTTTGCCCAATGATCGCAAAATCGATGGGCTGGACATTTCCACCTTGTTGACTTCGGATGCGGAATCCCCCCGCAATGAATTTCTCTACTACACGTCGCGGGGAATAATCGAAGGGATTCGCCAGGACAAGTGGAAGCTGCTCGTGAAAAAGCCCGGCAATAGACGCAACGGAAAAGGCAAGGGTAAAGGAAAGCAGCAGAGTGCGAAAGCTGTACCCAAGCCGGAGGTCATGCTTTTTGATCTGGATGCGGACATGGGGGAGCAGAACAACTTAGCTGATGCGAACCCGGAAGTAGTCGAGAAACTGCAGGCTCGAATGCTGGAGCTCGATGCCGAGATTGAAAAGAATGCCCGCCCGACCTGGGTAAAGCCGGGTGCGTAATTGCCTCTCCTCACGGAACCTCCCATCCGTTCCCTCCGCGACCGCGATCAGCAAGACCAACCGGACCTCGATTTCGATCTCGTTCGTCTCACCGACTACGAACCGATCGATCATCCCGGCCATCCTAAAGGACTCCACTGGTTTTGTTCGTATCATCTCGAGGCAGACAAGACCCTCGAGTATCTTTCCAGCGGTGAAGCACTCGGGCGGTTGAGGCGACAATTTGGAGAGTAATCTCGATCGGGCAGCAAAGCGTAACCTCTCGCGAATCTCCCTGAAATTTTGCCCAATCTCGCTATCATAGGTGCCGGAGTCTCCGGACTCTCTGCCGCTTTCCAACTGAAACAGGCCAACATCGAAGCTCAGGTTTTCGAAAAGAGCCGCGGTTTCTCCGGGAGGGCTGCATCGCGTTCGCGCAAGGGTTGCCGATACGATTATGGGGCGAATTACTTCAAGCCTGACAGCGACGAAGTGGCTCGGCTCATTTTTCAGTCGCTTCCGACTGATGATCTGTCTCCCGTTCCCGGAGACATTAGCGTGTTTGACGAGGACGGAAACATTTCCCCCGGTGACCCGGAGCAAAACGCCCAAGCGAAATGGAACTACCGGAGCGGCATCAGCACCTTGGGAAAATTAATCGTGCAATCCGGACAACTCGATGTCACGCGCGAGACTCGAATCACCTCCCTGGCACGACTCGATTCACAATGGTGGGTGAATGATGAGAAAGGCAGGGAGCATGGGCCCTTTGACGCCGTCCTTCTCACCGCGCCCGGTCCGCAGACTGTCGAATTGCTTACCAGTGTGGAAGAGTTCCCGCCTGTTCCAGCCATGGTTCGAGAGCTTAGCAAGGCAGAATATTACTGCCAGTTCGCTGTCGCTTTGCACTTTTCTGAACCGATTAAAATGCCGGGTGACAGCTATGCGCTCATCAACACCGACCGCGGTCATGGCCTCGCTTGGATCAGTCACGAAAATCGAAAGTGCGGGCGCATTCCGGACGGCGAATCCGTCCTCATGGCGCAACTCTCACCGGAATGGAGCGAAGCCCACTACGACGATGAGCCGGATTCGATCATTAATTCCGCCTGGAAATTTGCTTCAGATCTTTTGCCCGATTCACTGCCTCGTCCTGATTGGGGTGACACGCAGCGGTGGCGATTCGCTCATCCCCACACCGCAGCCGACCCGGCGGTTCTCCAGTCCGGTCAGGAAATGGGATTGTTTTTTGCTGGCGATGCTCTCGTAGGAAAAGGCCGCGTCACCCGTGCGATGGAAACAGGGCTTCAAGCCGCCACCGCCATCGAGGCGCATTTGGCAATGAGCAAACAGGGTTGAGTCACTGACCCAACAGAACTCGTCCTCGTAGGTCTTCATGCGTAAACCTTCGTGTTTCCGGGGCTTTCCTCAAAAGGTTTTGGGGGCGTTCGGGGATGTTTTCGCAGGATAAAGCAGCTCGTTTGTCATGTTTTGTCATGCAGGCGGCTTTCGGCATGGATTAGGAGTGTGTTGCACCCCCTTCAACCTCGGGCAGTGCGCGGTGACGGAGCGCGGGGTTGAAAAAGCAAACCCCTAGCAGTAAAGAAACAAATTGTTAACCAAAAGGCTGGGTATTGGTAGTATTGAAGCTGGAAAGGGGATAGTCATCATAGCGTCTGAGGGACCTTCCGAAGGGGCTGCTGATGTGAAGCTGTCAGTGATCAAAGTCTACTTTGAAAAGTAGACTCGGGGTGTTGGAATAAAGAGGGAAGTGAGAATGGTAAGGACTTAAGACGCTTTCTTTTGCTCATTTCTCTACATAGACAATACCTACTTGACTAATTCCTTGAATACCTCATCAATCATCGGAGCCAAAAGCGAAGCGCCATAGGCTGATAGGTGGTTATCATCTGAGTAAAGACCGTTTCTATTTTTCGCCATCAAATAGGTTCCACTATTATCGACAAAAAATGGTATTGGATCGAGCATTCGCACATCTGTATTAGCAAGTGCTGAGTCGAGCACATCATTCGTGGGTTTATCCTTTTTTCGATGAACGGAAATCGGAAGGGCTAATAAATTTAGAT
>JAKMGR010000635.1 GCA_022424805.1 Verrucomicrobiales bacterium | reverse complement strand
GACGCCGATTGGGCAACGATGCGATCTCGCTATCCAGTCGAGACACCACCTCTTCTCGACGAACTGTGGACCGACGCAATGCAGGTCACGTCCGGCCCTGCCATTCTCCTCGAAAAACTCCGCGAAGCGGAAGAAGCTGGCGAGTCCCGCGAAGACGTTTTCAAAGAGCATGTCGAAACAGAGTTGCAGCAAGTGCTCTCCCTTCCTGAGCCTCCCGGTGAAGATGTCCCGCTCGCCGAACTCGGTCTTGATTCGCTCATGGCCGTCGAGTTTGCCACCCGCATCCAGCAGCAGGTTGGGAGCGGTTTTGCGATCCCGCCGACTCTCGCTTTTGATTACCCAAGTGTTGCCAAATTGACGGAACATCTTATGGAGCTGATCGATTCTATTCCTGCGGCGGAAGAATCCATCGCCATTCAGGCAACGACCGTCGAAGACTCGGTTGCGATCATTGGTCTGGGCTGTCGTTTCCCCGGAGCCAATGGAATCGAAGAATACTGGGATCTGCTTCGCGAGGGGCGCGATGGAACCATCGATATCCCGGAAGAGCGTTGGGACCTCGATGAGCTTTACGATCCTGAGCCCAAACAGGGCAAGATTTATGTGAAGCGTGGCGGATATCTGCCCGACATTGGGGAGTTCGATGCCGATTTCTTCGGGCTCTCTGAGCAGGATGCCATCTGGATGGACCCGCAGCATCGCATGCTTCTGGAAACAAGCTGGCACGCCATGGAAGACGCGGGCGTCGTTCCAGATCAACTGACCGATCGCCAGGTCGGCGTCTACATGGGCATCATGTCCACGGACTACGCCCAGATCCGCGAGCAGATCGCTCCCGGTGATCTCGAAGGCTCCCAGGGAGCCGGGCTTTCTCACAGTGCCGGAGTAGGTCGACTCAGTTTTCTTTTCGGATTTGAAGGCCCCGGGGTCGCTGTTGATACGGCAAGCAGTAGTTCGCTGGTGGCCGTTTGCCAGGCGGCTCGCGCCCTCCTCGATGGGGAATGCAATCTGGCTCTGGCCGGAGGAGTGAACGCGATCCTCAGTCCGGTGAATTCGATCCTTCTTTGTAAAGGCGGCGTTCTTTCTCCCGACGGACGAAGCAAATCTTTCTCCGCCAGTGCCGATGGATTCGGACGTGGTGAAGGCTGTGGTGTTGTGATTCTGAAACGAACCAGCGATGCCGAGCGCGATGGCGACCAGATTCTTGCCACGATTCGCGGAACCGCGATTGGTCACAACGGAAACAACGGAGGCCTCACTGCACCAAGCGGAAAGTCGCAGCAACAGATGATGCGACGCGCACTAGCCAACGCAGGCATCCAGCCATCGGAAGTCCAGTATCTCGAAGCGCACGCAACCGGAACAGAGCTCGGTGATCCGATTGAAGTTCAGGCTGCCGCAGAAGTACTCGGACGAGGGCGCGACGCGGAGCACCCTCTCCTTCTCGGTTCTGCCAAAGCAAACCTGAGCCACCTCGAAGCGGCAGGTGGAATCTCGGGGCTCATAAAGGTCGTCCTTTCGATGCGCAACGGGGTAATCCCGGGGCAGATTCATTTCGACGAACCGAGCCCTCACATTGCCTGGGATCGGATTCGCGCTCAGGTCGTTACCGAAGAAACGGCGTGGCCCGATCCGAGCCGACCCATCGCGGGCATCAACGCACTCGGCATGACAGGCACCAATGCACATGTCATTCTCGAAGGAGCTCCAGCAGAAACCCACGAAGAGCCGGATTCTGAAGAAACTGAGACCACTCCCCAGGTCCTTGTTCTCAGCGGCCCGACCGAAGGTGGATTGCAGGCCCTCGCCCAGCAATTTGCGAATGCTCTTGCAAACGTCCCTACCGGAGAATTTTCTGACTTCTGCAGCTCAGCCGCCGCCGGAAGAAAGCATTTCTCCCATCGCCTCGCCCTTGTCGCAGATTCGCCCGACGCCGCAGCCAAAGCACTGGCCGCATTCGCTGCTGATCCGAACTCTGACGAAGTCTCCCACGACAATGTCAAAAAAGCAGCCGCCGTGGCCTGGGTATTCCCGGATCAGCTCGAAGACCTTCCAGCTTTCGCTGCAAAACTCGATGAAATGGGACCCATCCTGAGAAAGACGCTGAAGTCTTGTGACGAGCTGGTCGAATGGGATGAAGAAGTCAGCCTGGAAAAAGCGCTGCTCGAAGACGCCTCCCTTCTCGACACTCCTGCTGTTCGCATTCCCGCCCAGTTCGCCGTCCAGATGGCCGCAGCGAAAATCTGGTTTGATCGAGGAATCGAGCCGGAAACGGTCATTGGGGATGGCATTGGCAACTACGCTGCGGCCTGCGTTTCTGATCTCATGGACTGGGAAGACGGTTTCCGCGTCGCCGCAAAGCACGGTGAATTAATTGGCGACTCGCAGGATCCAAGTGAAGAACGAATCGACGAGTTCGAAGCCTTCGTCGACGACATTGACCATCGCCCGCCCAACAGTCCGTTCATCGATTCCCAGTCGGGAAAAGTGGTTCCCGTTCACAAAATGCTGGGAGGTACCTACTGGAGAGATCACCTCTTTGCAGAAACCGATTGGGAAGCTTCTGCGAAGGCCATTGAAGGAATGGCTTGCAGCTACTTCCTCGAATTTGGAAATGACTCTACGCTTGCCGGGAAACTGAGCAAGACCGATCCAACCACTCTCGACGCATTCACCGATGCTGCCCTCGCCGAGCTGTATGTCGCTGGCTCCAACCCTGACTTCGACGCCATCGCCAAAGCGCGCGGATTTCGACGAGTGCGCGTCCCCAACTATCCTTTTCAGCGGAA
>JAKMGR010000614.1 GCA_022424805.1 Verrucomicrobiales bacterium | reverse complement strand
CACCGTCGCAGTAGCTTTATTGCCTAGCTCGGCACCACCGGCATCGAGTTCAAAGACAATGCGGCCGCTCGCCTTCGTCGTGATCTTTACATTTTCAACAGCGACCTCCGGCACTTCTTCGAGCCAGACGGTCTGCCAGATGCCGGAAACTGGCGTATACCAGATCCCACGAGGGCTGAGAATCTGTTTTCCGTTGAGCTGGTATCGATTTTCAGTCGCGTCGGTGACCCGAACGAGTAGCTCGTTCTCTCCTTCTTTCAGGGCATCGGTGACATCGAAAGAGAAAGGCAAGTTCCCTCCTTTATTCGTCCCTACTTCCTTTCCGTTCACCCACACCGTCGAGAGGTAATCGACCGCTTCAAAATTCAATTGCGTTCGCTTTCCGTTGTTCCCCCCGCCTTCAAAGGTCCGTCGATACCAGATCGCATCTTCGGGGGTGATTCGTTTTTCCACTCCAGATAGCGGCGCTTCGATAGCAAAGGGAACGAGGATTTCCCCGGCCCACTTTTCCGGAGCTTTTTTGCGGTCTTTCTCCGTCACTGCGTATTCCCATTGGCCATTCAAATTGGTCCAGTTTTCGCGACGCAACTGAGGCCGCGGGTACTCTTGCCAAACGTTTTCAGCGGTCACGCCCTTCCCCCATTTTGTTCGCATCGCAACCTTCGGATGAATCACATCAACGCGGCGCTCGAGAATGCGACCGTTAAACCGATTCGGCACCTCATACTCCGCAACCGCGTGAACTCCGTCTGCTCCAACAAAAAGTCCAAGTCCCGGTTGCTCGGCAAGCAAACCACCGACTTCCTTGCTCGCGACTTCTTTGCCATTGGCCCGGAGAGTGATTTTTCCAGCTTTCACTTCGGCTGCTAGATCGATTTTGCCTTTCAAGACTTCGTCTCCGGATAGCAAAGTCAGCTCGCTCTTGTTCCGCCATGCGAAATGTGGTTTACCTCTCTCGAAGAATAGAGAATAGCCAAACGCATTTCCACCCTGGGAAATCACAACCCCGCTTGGCTTGGGGTGGCGGACTGTTGCGGTCACCGTAAATTCGCGTCCTCCAATGGTAGGAGTGTCAGGCTCCGGTTTTGGCTCTGGCGGCTTGGGGCTGGTTTTTCCACGCGGATAAACTTTCGCCTGGCCTGCCCAGGCTTCCCATCTGCTTGCGAGTTCCTTCACTTTATCCGGATGCTTTCTCGCAAGATCGTTCGTCTCCGTTCGATCCTCCGCCATATTGTATAACTCCCACTGCTTCTGATCGGTTCCGTTGAGCATCGCTACCTGCTTGCCGACGAGCTTCCAGTCTTCATCGCGAATCGACGCATTTGTCTCGTGCTCAATAAAAATGGGTTCGTCCCGCCCAAGCAAATCCCCTCCGAAAGCAGGACGCAGAGAGACGCCATCCAGGGCTGGAATCTTTTCTCCTTTTCGGTGCCCTGGATACTCTGCTCCTGCGACATCAAGAATCGTCGGCATGATATCGATAAGTTGCCCTGGGTCAGTATACCAATCATTGCGAAGCTCGATCCTTGCCGGCCAGTGCATGAAAAACGGAGTCGCCGCGCCTCCTTCATGCACATAGTGCTTGTAGTAGCGGAACGGAGTGCTTCCCGCATTCGCCCACGCTTCCCCGTAGCTGTTGTTGCTTTGCTCGTTACGTTTTTCCACATCGTAAAACTCACCGCGCCCTAACATTCCGCCCTCCTGGCAGGCCCCATTATCGGAAAGAAAAAGAATCAGGGTGTTGTCAAAAATTCCTTCGTCCTGCAGAAAGCCCGTCAACTTTCCAATATTCTGATCGACGCGATCCACCATCGCCGCATAGACCGCCATCTTGAGATCCATCTCGTCCTGCTTCTTTTCGTCCAGTGATTCCCAATCAGGAATGCCCGGAGTCCGGGGAGAGAGAGCCCATTTTTCATGAATCAATCCGAGTTCTTTCTGCTTCGCAAATCGCGTTTCTCGAAGCTTGTCCCACCCTTGCTTGTACTTGCCTCGATATTTTTCGATATCATCCTCGAATGCCTGGAGTGGCCAATGCGGTGCTGTGTAGGCCAGGTAAAGGAAAAAGGGGTTCTCCTTCTTCTCCCCGCCGAGATGCTCGCCGATAAATTGTGTCGCGTAGTCAGTGAAGGCATCGGTCGTGTAGTAGGCTTCGTCGGTTGTGCTTTTGCCAGGGTCCACCTGATTATTGCCAAACGTGATACCCCGATCCCCCGATGGATGGAAAAAACGAGTCGCTCCAGAAATACAGCCGTAGAATTTGTCGAACCCGCGCTGGAGCGGCCAGTCGTCTTTGTCGTTGTAGCCGAGGTGCCACTTTCCCGCCATCAGCGTTGCGTAGTCGTGGTTGCGAAGAACCTCCGCTATCGTCACGCATTGCTCATTGAGATGCCCCTGGTAGGCAGGAGGTTCGGTTTTCCCGCGATTGCTTCCAGGTGGTTGAGTCATCCAGCCGATGCCCGTTTCGTGCGGGTGCAGCCCCGTCATCAGCGTGGCTCGGGTCGGACAACAGCGGCCGGAATTGTAGAATTGAGAAAACCGAACTCCGCCGTAGGCGAGGCGATCCAGATTCGGTGTATCAATCTCTCCGCCATGATAACCAAGATCCGAAAACCCCATATCATCGACCATGATGAGAATGATATTGGGGCGCTCTGACTCCGCGCCGAAACCATGCGAAATCGCAATGGCAGCAATGGCTGAGAGCAATACGAGAAGGAAATGAGCTAGTTTCATAACAGGGTTAGATGGACGACTCAACAAGGTCAGGGCATCGGCCTGACAAGGTAAATTCCATCCTGACCCTTCTCTTCGAATGGAAAGCACGCAAGACACGCGTCTTGAGAAAGCAGGTAGAAAACTAAAAAAATCGGACAGCAGGAAGAACTACTCCGAAGCGGCTTTCATCATCGCCTCGGTCGCGTATTCCCGAATCCTTTCGATCATGCCGGTGAGACCGTTTCGACGGCTTGGACTGAGGTGGGATTCGAGGTCGAGACGCTGCAATTCCGACTGCGCATCCAACGCCAGAATTTCTTCCGGCATCTTGTCCTGATACAGACTCAAGACGGTAGAAATGATCCCACTGACCAGAACCGAATCGCTTTTCCCTCGAAAATTGAGCGTTTTCGCATTCTCGCCGGGATGAAAGGGAACGATCCAGACCGATGACTGACACCCCCACACACGGAAGTCGTCGGTTTCTTCTTCGTCATGAATCAGCGGCAGACGCTTGCTCAGATCAATCAGGAACTGATACTTCGCATCGAGATCGGGAAGATAGGACATCGTCTCGGCGATCTCCTCGAACTCGGGCAGGGATGGTGTGGATTGGCTCATGCAGACGGAACTCTACCCGCCTGCTTGCCCGTTTCAAGCGAAGGAAAATGATTGGTCGTGATCGAGTTTGTTGAAACGCGCTCATTTTGAAATGGGATGGACAATTTCCACATTGCCCGAATGCGCTGGCTTGCCCTACGAAGGGTGTTCGATTCAATCGAGCTTATCGGCGAGCAAGGCGGAGCTTGCCCCTCCATGCTGGCGCCAATTTTGATTGATTCCCCTATTGTTTTGCCTGTTGCTTCCCCGCCTTCTGGGTCGTAACCCTTTCTGTAATGGCAAAATTCCCTTTTTCCATCCTTTCTTTTTTCGTGCTCGCTTGCATTCTTCCGTCGGCTTCGGCCATCACGCCGGAAGAGTTGAATGAACGTTTTAAGCAGCTGCCAACCGTGCCGGAAGAGGAATTGCCGGAGCTCCCCAACCAACCCACGTCGTTTCGTGGCTTGATTGAGCACGAAGGGCTCGAGGGCAATACCTGGGTCACCTTTCCCTTTGTCGAAAATCCCGGAAGCTTCGGGTTTGATCCGCAGGGACGTCTCTACGTCGCGGAGGCAAACCGGTTCTGGCTCGGTGTCCCTGATCTTCGAGGAGCGAACGAACTGATCCGCGATGATTTCCAGGCCGTGACGGTCGAAGACCGACTCGCAATGTATGAAAAATACTCCGCCAGCTTTCCCGAAGGCTGGTTCAGCAAAGTCGCTGACCGCATCATTCGACTCGAAGACCGCGACGGGAACGGTGCCGCCGATCACCGCACGCTCTTCTCGGACATCTTTAAAGCACCCGAAGATGGCATCGGTTTCTCCATTCTCGCCGACGATGGCTCGGTCTACTTCACCTGCATCCCTCACGTATGGAAACTGACCGATACGGATGACGACGGAGTCGCTGACAAGCAGGAGAAAATTTCCAGCGGTTACGGCGTGCGCGTCTCCTTCATCGGCCACGATCTTCATGGAATCACACGTGGCCCTGATGGCATGCTCTACTTTTCGGTCGGAGATCGAGGATATCATGTCACCGATGCAAACGGCAAAGTGCACGAAGGTTCCGGACGCGGTGCCATTTTTCGCTGCGAATCAGACGGTTCCGGGCTCGAAGTCTACTGCGAAGGGTTACGCAATCCGCAGGAACTCGCCTTCGACGACTACGGAAACCTGTTCACTTTCGACAACACAGGCGACATCGGCGACGTCGCGCGGATGGTCTATGCACTGGAAGGCACCGATTCCGGCTGGGACATGTCGCACCAGTCGCCACATCACTATCTCGAGCACCTCGATTGGGGAAAATTCCATCCAGAGAAATCCATGTGGGTAGCCGAGCGGATGTTCGACACTTGGAACGAAGAGCAGCCACAATGGGTCTATCCCCCGGCGTCGCATCTGGCGAACGGACCTTCGGGCGTGACTTATCTCACCGGGGAATCTCTCCCGGAGAATCTTCGAGGGAAATTCCTACTCTCAAACTATCGTGGCCCTTCCGAAAACTGCACCGTGCTCCTGATCGGGCACGAAGCGAAGGGAGCTGGATACAATGCCACCTCCAGTGAAACCCTAGTGAAGGGCGTCGGTGCAAGCGATGTCGAGCTTGGCTATGATGGGAAGATTTACCTCTGCGATTTCGGAGGCGGATGGAGTGTGAATGAAAACGGATCTGTGCAGGTGCTCGGTTCGAAGAATGCAGCGGAGAGCAAAGCCGGTGCTGAAGTGGCAGCTTTGATGGAAGAGGGACTCGCTGGTAAAGGCTACGAAGAACTCATCCGTTTGCTCGACCACCCAGACCGTCGCGTTCGCCAAGCGGCTCAGTTTGCCCTCGTCGAAGACAAAAAGAAAGGTTCGGAAGCACTTCCCGGAGTGGCGTCTGCCAACCACAGCCTGCGGGCTCGCCTTCATGCCATCTGGGGAATTGGTCAACTCGGACGGCGTGGTGCAGATGTCAGCGAATCCCTGATGCATCTTCTGAAAGATGCACATCCCGAGATTCGCGCCAACGCCGCTCGGGTGCTCGGTGATCTTCGAATCGAGAAAGCAAAAGATCCGCTTATCAAGCTCCTCAAGGACGAATCCCTCCGCGTCCGCTCTCTCGCTGCTGTTGCGCTCAGCCGCAT